>JBATYU010000474.1:0-5654 GCA_049674245.1 Bradyrhizobium sp.
AGATGTGAGCATGATCTTTTCGGAAAACCGGTACCCACCCCGCATCAAGTGCGGGGCAGGCTTTTTCCGGATCATGCTCTAGCGGCAGGAGGAATAGATCCTCGAGAGCTCGCGCCCGCGCAACAGCAAGAGGCGCGAGGTCAATCCGCCGCGGCGGCGGATCCAGTTCCGCACCGGGGCGGGGTAGGTCTCGAGCACCGCCTCCGACGCTTCCGGCTCGGCATACATCCGGCCGCGCCGGTCGATCGACCGCGCGGCGTGGAATCCAAGGACCGCGCGTCGCGTCACGCAAATGCGATCGTTTGGCACCATGCTCAGCACCAGCGTGCAGGCTGACAGGCAGGGCCCGTCGATCACGACGCGCTCGCCGGAACTGCGCACCTCTTCGAACAGATCGAGGAACGGGCCAACCTGGCCGCCCGGACTGCCGAGAATACGAACCTCGGCTTGCGCAGGCCCAACAGTGAGCGCGCCGAGCGCGGCCGCAAGCAACATGGCTTTGACAAAAGCTGTTCGCATTCGAAGAACACCCCTGCGACCAGATTATAAGGTGAGCTAGGCGCTTGTGAGGCACGAGGCAAGGTTCCTGCCGCTCCGCCGCCCGCCGCGCAGCGTCGGCAGTCCGATTCCGGCCGCGTCGAAGTCGCCAGCGACCGCAACAATCTGTCCCGTGATATAGCTCGCGGTCGCGGCTCAGGTAGAACACGGATGATGAGGGAGACTTCGATGAAAACCATTATCCATCAGAAAGATGCGTGGGAGGCGTGGCGGCCCGGCGTGGAGTCCCGCATGCTGGTCTCGGCCCGCAACGGCGCGACACAATTGTGCATGTTCGAACAATGGGTCGCGCCGGGGAACGGCGCGCCGACCCATGCGCATCCCGTCGAGGAGGTGCTGACGGTGCGCGAAGGCTGTGCCGAGATGTGGATCGACGAAGCGCGTATGACGATAGCGGCGGGGCAATCCCTGATCGTGCCGGCCGGGCGTATGCACGGCTTTCGCAATTCCGGCAAATCGAAGCTGCACATCCACGCGGTGCTAGCATCGCCGATTTTTGAGGCGATGATGGAAGGCTCGACCGAGGTGATACGGCGGTGGAATTTGAGGTGAGGGGGTGCCCTGACGGCTCCGTGCCGCAATCTTCAAAATAATTCCGTGCAACATGTCGGTTCCGCAAGAGGTCCATCCGTCCTTCACCGAAGCAGGTCCGGCAGGTCTGCCGGGAAGTTGGGAGATTCCATGTCGCTCACGCTGTATTTTCATCCGCTGGCGTCGTTCTGCTGGAAAGTGCTGATCGCGCTTTATGAGAACGACGTCGCGTTCACCGCGAATTCCGTCAATCTCGGCGATGCGACGGAACGCGCGGCGCTGCTAAGACTGTGGCCGATCGGCAAGTTTCCGGTGTTGCGCGATGACGCGCGGGGGCAGACCGTTCCGGAATCGAGCATCATCATCGAATATCTCGACACGCATTATCCGGGCCGGACGCGGTTCATCCCGGATGATCCCGAGCTTGCCTTGCAGGCACGGCTGCGCGACCGTTTCTACGATCTCTACGTGCATCTGCCGATGCAGAAGATCATGGGCGACCGGCTTAGGTCTGCGGACATGCGGGATCCGCATGGCGTGGAAGAGGCGAGGGCGCAGCTCAAGACGTCGTATCAGATGATCGAGCAGCAGATGGCGGCCGGCCCCTGGGCGATCGGCGACGCGTTCAGTATCGCCGATTGCGCGGCACTGCCGCCGTTGTTCTACGCCAACATGGTCGAGCCGTTCGGCGAGGCGCACCGGAGTCTCAAGAGCTATTTCGATCGACTGAGGACGCGGCCTTCGATCGCACGTGTGATGAAGGAGGCCGAGCCGTATTTCAGCATGGTTCCGAAAGGAGGGTAGTTGAATGACATCGAAAAATCGCGAGGCAACGATCCGCGCCATCTTCGCCGCCTACATGACCAACGACCGCAAGGTTGTCGAGGACTCGCTCGCCGACGATTTCCGCTTCACCAGCCCCTATGACGACCGGATCGACAAGGCGAGGTATTTCGAACGCTGCTGGAAGAACATCGACTGGATCGAGCGGCACGAACTTGAAAGAATTTTCATCGAGGGCGACGAGGCATTTGTTACCTATAAATGCACCGCCAAGGGCGGCAAGAACTTCCGCAACACCGAGTTCTTCGTCTTCTCGGGCGACAAGGTGCGCCGTATCGACGTCTATTTTGGCGCCACCTACCAGGATGGAGTGTTCGTCAAGCAACAGCAGCAATAGAAAAATCGGGCCGACATGTCGTTTTGGCCCGGTCCCATTCGTCCCTTGTTCGCGTGGTCGGATATCTCCAGAGGGAACACAAGATGCAGAAAATGACGAGCGTCGGTGGGCTATCGCAAGCGCGCCTTGGCCGCATGCACGACATCATGGCCAGCCACGTCGAGTGCGGCAGCATGCCGGGTCTTGTGACGCTGGTAAGCCGCCACGGCGAGGTTCATGTCGATGTCATCGGCAGACAGGCGTTCGGCGGCGAGCCGATGCGGCGCGATTCCATCTTCCGGATCGCCTCGATGACCAAGCCGGTGACGGCGGCCGCCACCATGATGCTGGTCGAGGAATGCAAATTGCGTCTCGACGATCCCGTCGATCGCTGGTTGCCGGAATTGGCGGAGCGCAAGGTGCTGCGCGCCATCGATGCCGCCCTCGACGATACGGTGCCGGCCAGACGCCCGATCACCTTGCGCGATTTGCTGACCTTCCGGTTCGGGCTCGGCATGATCGTGGTGTTTCCCGACCGCTATCCGATCCAGAAGGCGATTGCGGAAGCTGGTTTCGCGCCGGGCCCGGTGTTCCCGTCGTTTGCGCCGGACGAATTGATGCGACGCTACGGCACGCTGCCGCTGATCTATCAGCCCGGCGAGCGCTGGCTCTACAACAGCGGAACCGAAATCCTGAGCGTGCTGATCGCGCGCGCAGCCGGCACCACATTCGCAAAATTTTTGCACGAGCGAATCTTCACGCCGCTCGGCATGAAAGACACTGATTTCAGCGTGCCTTCGGCCGAGCTCGATCGGTTGGCGACCTGCTATGGCCGCGATCATGCAACGGGAGAGCTGAAAGTTTTTGACGATCCTTTAACCGGCAAGTTCGCGAAGCCGCCGGTGTTCGAGAATGGCAGCGCGGGGCTGGTCTCGACCGCCGATGATTTCAATGCGTTTGCGCAGATGATGCTGAACGGCGGTCGGCTCGGCAGCGAACGGCTCCTGTCGCGGCCGTCGGTCGAACTGATGACTTCGGACCATCTCACTTCCGAACAGAAACAGGGCTCCGAACTGTTTTTCGGGGACAACAGGGGCTGGGGCCTCGGGCTTTCGGTATTCACCAGGCGCGACGGTCTCTCAAGCGTGCCGGGCCGGTTCGGCTGGGATGGCGGCTACGGCACCTCCTGGTATTCCGACCGAAAAGAGAATCTCACCGGCATCCTTTTGACCCAGCGGATGATGGATTCGCCGCAGCCGCCGGCGGTGATGACGGATTTCTGGACCTCGGCCTATCAGGCGATCGACGATTGATCGGGCGGGCGATGCATCCTGTCCATTACCTCCGAAATAATTCTTTCCGACATGTCGGTGCCGCAAAACCCGGTTCGTCTTACCAGTGAGCGCCGGCTTTCAATGGCCCGCAACGACTAGGATCAAACGGAGAGTGACGATGCGATTCATGGTGATTGTGAAGGCCAGCAAGGAGTCGGAAGCCGGTGTCATGCCGAGCACGGAACTCTTGACCGCGATGGGAAAATTCAACGAGGAGATGGTGAAGGCCGGCATCATGCAGGCCGGCGAAGGCCTGCATCCGACCTCCGGGGGCGCACGGGTCAAATATTCCGGCGGGGAGAGCTCGGTCAGCCACGGGCCGTTCAAGCTGACCGACGATCTGGTCGCGGGCTTCTGGCTGATCCAGACCAAATCGCTGGATGAGGCGATCAGCTGGATGAAGCGCGCGCCATTCGACGGCGGCGCCGAGATCGAAATCCGGCAGGTGTTTTCGGCCGAGGACTTCGGTGAAGCGCTGACGCCCGAATTGCGCGAGCAGGAAGAACGCCTGCGCGCCCAGGCCGCGAAAAAGTAAATAGGCCGTCATTCCGGGACACGCGTCTTCGCGTGGACCCGTAAATCTCGAGATTCCGGGTTCGACACTTCGTGTCACCCCGGAATGACGAAATCAAACGATAGGACAACATGACCATGCGATTCATGATGCTGATGATCCCTCACGGCTACGAGACGGCGGCGCCGGGCACCGTGCCTTCAGCCGAGGCGGTGGCCGCGATGATGAAATACAACGAGGCCCTGAAAGACGCGGGCGTCTTGATCACGCTCGACGGACTGCACCCGCCGTCGATGGGAGCGCGGGTCTCCTTTGCCTCCGGCAAGCCGGTCGTGACCGATGGTCCGTTCACAGAGTCAAAGGAAGTGCTCGGCGGCTACTGGATGATCGAGGTCAAGTCGCGCGAGGAGGCGATCGCCTGGGCCAAGAAGTGCCCGGCCTCCAATAACGAGGTCATCGAAATCCGCCAGGTGCAGGAAATGGCGGACTTTTCCGAAGAAGTTCAGGAGGCTGCCGCCGGCTTCGCGGAACTGCGAGAGCGATCCGTCCGCCGTTAAGTCGAGCGTTTATCGTCAATCCTTCAACCGCAAAGGGAGAAACCCATGAGTACCAATGATACGTTCCTTGCCGTGTTCCTCGGCAGCAAAGTCAGCCCAAAATGGGCGGCGTGGAATGCGCTGCCGGAGGCTGAGCGTCGCGCCAGGGAGCAGCGGGGCATGGCGGCGTGGAAGGCGTGGGTCGAAAAGCACCAGGCGGCGATCGTCGCCATGGGCGGTCCGCTGGGCAAGACCAAGAAGGTTGATGCCAGCGGCATCGCTGACATCTCAAACGAGATGGGGGCCTTCACGGTGGTGCGCGCCGGCTCGCACGAGGCCGCCACAAAACTGTTCGACAACCATCCGCATTTTGCGATCTTTCCCGGCGAGCGCGTCGAGATCATGCCGATCCTCCCGATCCCGGGCGGTTGACGAGTTCTAAAGGCGTTGCGCCGGTCGGCACGCCGTTAATCTTGATGAACGCTCGTCCTCGGCGCTAGTGACCTTTATCGCCGGCTCATGTAAGAGTTCTTCACATGAGCTGGCGCAAGGAAACGCGCCGCGCCGAGCGCGGCTATCACCATGGCAATCTGAAGGAGGCGCTGCTGCAGGCGGCGCTCGACCTGATTGCGCAAAAGGGCGCCGCCGGATTCACCTTTGCCGACGCGGCGCGGATGGCGGGTGTCAGCCCCGCGGCACCCTATCGCCACTTCCGCGACCGCGACGAATTGTTGTCCTCGATCGCGCAGCGCGGCTTCGAACAGTTCGAGGCGGTCTTGACCGCGGCCTGGGACGACGGGCGTCCGGATACCGTCACGGCGTTCGAGCGGGTCGGCAAAGCCTATCTCGCCTTCGCCCGCAATGAGCCGGCATTCTATTCGGCGATGTTCGAATCCGGGCTTCCGGTCGATGCCAATCCGACCCTGATGGCCGCCAGCGAGCGCGCTTTTGCCATCATCCGCGCCGCCGCCGAGCGTCTGGCCGCACTGGCGCCGCCCGGCATGCCGCGCCCGCCGGCGCTG
>JBATYU010000475.1:0-4351 GCA_049674245.1 Bradyrhizobium sp.
GACCGGTATAGGTGCCGCGGTTCAGATCGCTGCCTGCCGCAACATGCGTATGATAGAAGCGAAAGCCCGAGGGGTTTGGCGTGAACGAAATCCGCCGCACGCCGTGCGCCGGCACGAATGGCGAGCCTTCCTCGGCGGCGCCGTCCACCTCGCTCGGGATGGTCTGGCCGTGCCAATGCACGAGTTCGGGCGTGTCAGTGTCGTTATGGATGTCGATGACGACGCCCTGCCCTCGCCGCAATCGCAGCAGCGGTCCGGGAAACTGGTCGTTGTAGAGCGTGGTCGAGACGATGTGGTCAGGCGCGAGCTCCACCAACCCGTTCGCAATGCGCAAGGTATAGTCAGCCTTCCCGGAGCTGGCCGCCGCTTCGGCCTTCGCGAGCCGCGGCAGTGCGCCGGCAAGCGACATCAGGGCGGCACTCCCGAGCACGGCGCGGCGATTGATCAACACGGTCCTCTCCGAAGCTATCGGGTTCCGGCTCCGCAAACGGTCCTGGATATCGATTGCCGGTATCGTGGAACGTCTCGAGCCTCGATCCGTTCCTGGCGCGCCGGAGCCGTCACTCCTCGTCATCCTCGTCGTCATCGTCGCTGTCATCACCGGCCTGACCGGCTTCGTCATGCGACTTGTGGGTCTGGTCGTCCCACAGCCTGCGATAGACGCCGTTTGCCGCCAGCAATTTGTCGTGCGAGCCCCGCTCGATTACCCGGCCGCCCGAGAGGACGATGATCTCGTCCATTTCGACGACTGACGCCAGGCGGTGGGTCGACCAGATCATGGTGCGGCCCTTGGCGACCTTGAGCAGCGTGCGGTTGATCGCGGCTTCGGTGGTCTGATCGAGCGCCGAGGTCGCCTCATCCAGGAGCAGCACGGAAGGATTGCGGATGATGGCGCGGGCAATGGCGATGCGCTGGCGCTGGCCGCCGGACAGCGTATCGCCGCGCTCGCCGACCGGGGTGTCGTATTTCTGCGGCAGGCTCATGATATGGCGGTGGATCTCGGCCTTGCGCGCCGCCGCCACGACTTCCTCGTCACTCGCGCCTTGCTTGCCGAGCCGGATGTTTTCCCGGATCGACATGTTGAACAGCATGTTCTCCTGGAACACCACCGCCATGTGCCTGCGCAGCGATTCCAGCGTAACACTTCGGATATCGACGCCGTCGATGGCAACCCGCCCTTCGTCGGGCACGTACAGGCGCAGGATCAGATTGAGCAACGTGCTTTTTCCCGAGCCGCTGGGACCTACGATCGCGATGCTCTTTCCGACATCGAGCTTGAGGCTGAGATTATCGAGCACCGGCGTCAGGCTGCCTTCATACTGGAAGGTGACGCGGTCGAAGGTGATGTCATGGGTGATGCGCGGCAAATCGGGGGCGCCCGGACGATCGGCGCCTCGCGTCGGTTCATCCAGCATTTCCTGAACATGACGCACGGCGGCGGCCGACTGGATCGACACCGGGATGAAATGCATCACATGCGCAATATTGTAGGACACCTCCCAGAACGCGCTTTCGAAGGTCACGAACGTGCCGATGGTGATCTGGCCCTTGGTCGCAAGATAGGCGCCGATCGCGAGCACCACGAGGTGCAACAGCAGCACCGAGATGGTCACGGTGCGTTCGACCATGGTCGACAGGAACGCGGCGGATGCAAATTTCCGCCGCGCTTCGTCGTTGCGCATGGTGAACCAGCCGAGCGTGCGACGCTGCAGGCTGAAGGCCTTGACCACCGCCTGCGCCGCGATGTTTTCCTGCACCATCCCGAGCAGCGAGGATTCATTGAGCTTTTGTTCGTAGTTGGCCTGCACCGCCTTGGGCGTCAGAATTCGCGGGCCAATCAGCGTGATCGGAAACACCAGGAGCGCCACCGCGGCGAGCTGCCAGTTCAGGAACAGCATCAGGATGATGCCCGCAATCAATTCGAGGAACGGCAGCGCCGCACTGCTGGCAAAGCTCTTGACCGAACCTTCGAAGGCAGACAGGTCGACGGAAAACCGCGACAATATCTCGCCGCGTCTGGTGCGCGCGAAATACCCGGCCGGCAGGTTCTGGACATGCTCGAACAGGCGCGTCCGCACGTCCGAAATCAGCGCCGCCGTCAGCCTCGCGTCCCATCGCTCGTACCAGACCGCGACGATCGAGGTGAGGATTCCGGCCGTCGCCAGCACCGAGAGAATCTTGACCAGCGCCTCGAAATCCTCTTCGCCGAGCGCGTCGTCGATCAGGAATTTCAGGCTGAGCGGCATGATGACGTTGAACAGCGTCTCCACCACGACGCCGAGGCCGACGAAGGTCAGCAGTTTCTTGTAGTTCTTCAGGAGCGGCTTGACGAACGCATAGATTGTCGCCAGCGCGCCGGCGGCTTCCTTGGCGGTGAAGACGACGAGGTCCTCATCGTCCTCTTCGTCTTCAAGCTCGAGCCCGTCCTCCTCCTCGTCGTCCTCGTCATCCGGCGCAGCCGGCCTGTCGGCGGCGAGGTCGGCTTTCGCCGCGAGCTTCTCATCGAGCGCCGGGTTAGCTGGATCATCCGCCGGCGCGAGCAACTTACTTTCTGACGAAGAAGCCTTGCTTTTCGATGAAGCCTTGTTTTTTGATGAAGCGTTGGGAGCCATGAAACCAACCGAAGCTGCACGGCCGGCATGACCGCAAAATCGAGGGAGATGGCCACGCAAACCACCGCGTCGATCCTATGCGATTGGCGTGCATTCAGCAAAAAGAACGGGCGGTTTCCGACGGCGACTAATCGTCGTCGGAGATCTTGTCAAAGAACGAATAACGCAGGCTGTCGGAATCGGCATACCACTGGCCCGGCCCCTTGTTGGCGGCGAGCGTTGCTTCCCAGAGCGCATCGGTGCAGTCGCGTCGATGCATCGACAGGTCAAACCCGTTATTGAAGAACAGCTCCGACCATTCCCACCAGGTGCCGAGCTTCTTCACCCCGCGCAACAGGTCGTAACGGTCGATCAGCGCCGGCGTCATGTCCGAGGTCACCGATCCGAACACCAACCCGGTCTTCACCACGCGATTGAGCTCGCGAATGGCGCGGACGACCTGCTTTTCCCCGACATGGCACAGGCTGGTCTCGAATACGAAATCGAATTCACCGTCCTTGAACGGCTGATCTACGATCGAGCCGAGCTTGTTGAACCTCTTCAGCGCCTTCGGCGTGTGGGCGTGGATCGCGCGGTTGTTCTCGATACCCCACGCATCGATGCCGCGTTCACGCAACGCGCCCACCAGTTCGCCGCTGGCGGAACCTGCGACCAGGAGCTTGTAACCCTTCGCCCTGCCCCAGACCAATCTGATGAGATCGGTCAGGTAGGCCGGATCGGTGAATTGGCTCCAGACCTCGTGGTACGGACCAAGCCCGCGATAGTTCCGGAAATAGTCGCCGTCGATCTTGTCCGGCGGCCGCTTGCCATTCTGCGCGCGGTCCCGGCGCAGCCGCATCATCTCGGTGACAACGATGTCGGTGGCGGCGTCGGAGGAATCGAGCAGCCCGTTCAAGGTCGAGTCGAACAGATAATCGCCGACCACGACCAACCCCGGGTGCTGCTTCGGATCGGGCCGATGGTTGGTCATGACGTCGCGCGCCGGCATGCCGCCGGGCAGCGCATTCACCGATGACAGCCAGCGATGGATCTTGCCTTCGAGGAAGCGCGCGCGCGCATCGCCGAACGAGGTCGGCAGCGATTTCAGCGCGGCGTCGATCAGCTCCTGATCGCTCAGATTGGCAAAGGCCAGCGCGTCGGAGCCCGCGATCAGCCAGTTCAGGACGCCGTGCTTGCCGACGTCGTGGCGCGCGCCTTCGTTGTAGACGCAGCAGCCGCCGAAGGCTTCCGACATGAACCAGGCGCCCGGAATTTTTTCGCCCCAGAACGGCGCGTCGAACAGGATCGAGACCCGCAAATAGTGCGCCGGACGATCGAAATAGGCGACGTGCCTGACCATCGACTTGCGCAACTCTTCGCCGTCCCATCGCATGGTCGAAAGCCAGGAATGCGGCAGGCACATCAAGACGAGATCGAAGTCGCGCGTCTCCGGTCCCTTGCCGTTCATCATGTTGAGCTGGTAGCGGCCGGAATCGGTCTTGCCGACCTTGAGGACGCGGTGATTGAGCTGGATATCGGCGTCGACCTCGGACTGCAGGCACTCGATCAACTGCTCATTGCCGTTCTGGATCGAGTAGAGGCCGATATAGCCCTCGACATCCATCACGAAGTTCTTCAGCGCATTGAGCCCGTTGGTGTTGTGAGTCTCGGTGGCGAGATCCGAGCGCGCCATCACCTTGAAGAAGTGTTTTGCAATCGGATCGTCGACTTCCCTATCGAGCAGCTCCTCGGCGGTGATG
>JBATYU010000476.1:0-6630 GCA_049674245.1 Bradyrhizobium sp.
GCGGCTGCGCTGGGTGAGCTTGCCGAGATGCCAGTTACGCTCGACGAACTTCACAAAGGACGAATGTTCGCCGTAGACGTGGGTGATGTGACCACCACGCGAGAACGGTGAAACCGCAATCATCGGACTGCGCGGTCCCGTGCCGAAGAAGTCGACCGGCTGGATGAAGCCGGAGTCATAGTATCCGCCACCCTCGTCCACCGTGACGAAGATCGCCGTGCTTTCCCATTGCTCCTTGTTGACCTGGGCAAGATTGATGATGTTCTTGGTGAACTCCTCGAACAGATTGAACTTCGACGATGCCGGATGGCCGTCCAGGGCGCCGTCGGGTTTGACGTAAGACACCGCCGGCAGCGTGCCGTTCTTGAGATCAGTGAACAGATCGGTGACGTCACGCATATGGTCGGCGCGCATCGACGGATAGTTCAGCTGATACTCGAACGGGTTGCAGATGTTGCAGTAAATTCCATCGAGCGGAGCCCCCGTCCCGGAAACATTATAGCTGCCGCCATAATACTTCCACGGGATGTTCTTCGCACTCAAGAGATCGCCGATGCTGGTCGTGGTGACGGTCGGAACGGACGTCCCAGTTGTTGGCGTACCTTGCGGCGTCCAGGCCGGGCTGATGTTGACCGCGGGGTAATAGTGACCCGGGTCGCATTTCGTCTGCACGGCGTAAGGCAACTTGCCGAGGTAATCCAGGATCGGCTTGACCCCCGGCGCCGTTGGATCGGAGCAATTGAACCACTGCTTGCGCGCAGTGTACTGGTTCAGCGTATTCGGCAGTGGATCGGGATTGTAGATGGTGGTGGCAGGCGGCGTCGCGACGCCACCGTGGCCGTCACCGAAAAACAGCTGGTCGGCAAAGCCGAGCGGCATGCTGTCGGGCCAGGTCCCGCCCATCACCGGCTGATGATAAGTGTCGCTCATGGTGTAGTTGTCGGCGAGGAATTTCAGAAACGGCACATCGCCGTTCTGCATGTTGAAGAACGCCATGGTCTGGCCGGTATCGGTCGGCGTACCGCTGGGCGGCGTCGCAAACGTCGTGGTGATGGCCGATTGCAGATCATGGAGGCAACCGGTCGGATTGCGCCGGGTGACGTGCTCCTTGTCAATCGCGCAATCCATCTGCTGGTACATCTGGAAGAACTGATGGATGGTGTCCCCGGTATAGGCGTCATAGGGCATGGTCGGACCGGTCATCTGGAATGGCCCGGGCGGCAGGGTGTTGACATTGGTGATGCGGGTATCCGGACCAGTTTTGTTTGGAAGTCCTGTGCCGCCGGTTCCGAACAGGAACTGCTCGTTAGCGGGAAGTCCGGGATCGCCGCCCGGAATGAGAAGAATGCCAGCCGCTGGCGAGTTTTGCACGCCGCCGAGGTCAGGCGCCGGCAACGTCGTGTACAATGTCTTGTTGGCCAAATCGGCGCTGATGAAGAATTTTCCGCCGTTCGGCGCCGAGGTGATCTGAAACTGATGCGCCCTGTCGAAATTCTCGTTCGGGGAACCGTCCGCCTTGATGATGCGCTCGGAAAGCAGGTTCAACACCCTTTCGTCATCCGATTTTGGCCTGTAGGTGGCGAACAGATGGTCAAAGCTGCGATTTTCGCCGACGATAATAATGACATGCTTGATCGGCGACGCAGTCCTGATTCGTTCAACCGCGTTCTGGGCAGAATCCTGATCGCGCCCGTCGTCCGCGCGAACACCTTGCGAAACCGCAAGGGCGGTTACGGACGCGCCAAGCAGCAATAGACTAAGCCTGCGCGCAAGCGAAGCTTTCGACATCAGCTCTCTCCTGTTGTTGGATTTTTTGGAAATTGGTGAGCAACAGGCGTGTTCTTATTCCGCGACGATGACAGTCATTTTCCGGTTGCGTGACGGCCCAAACAAATCGCGCGACCGCAATGTTGCGGCGGCTGACTCGGACCTGTCGTCCCGCGTTTTTCAGGAAGAAATTGAGACCAGCCAGATCGCCCCGACGATCCCTGCGCGCCCGGCATCGATACGACGAACTAAAGAGCGTGCGCGAACAACAAACCCGGCCCTTGCCCGGCTTCGACGACTGAAGCTCTTAAAGAGGGCACAGCTACAACAAGCCAGCTCCACAACAAGAAGGGTACGGCGCGGCGGCGGGAAACAACGACGCGCGCGATTTATTCCGGCGGCGTTCGGATTTTTTTCTTGGGCATTCCTGAGCGTTGCCATGGCTCGTTTCCTCTCCCAATCGCGCGCGGCCGACGGCGATTGTTGGCAACGGTGGCACTTCAACAAGACGTCATAATCCTTTCATCGCGCTGTGACGCAGCTCTGAAAGGTTCCGCGCGGTGCTGCCTGCTTCCCGTCACTGCGCCGCAGCCAATCGCATTTTTCCCATGTCCAACAAGGAGGCAATCTTCATGCGTTTGCCCAGAACCCTCGGTCTGGTATCCGCCCTCGCTCTCATGGCCGCCGGCGCGAGCGCCGTCGCCGAAGATCACGACGGCGACCGCGACGATTTCCGCCGCGTCCAGACCGCGACGCCGATCAAGTATCTGGTCGTCATCTTCCAGGAGAACGTTTCGTTCGATCATTACTTCGCAACCTACCCGAAGGCGCAGAACCTCGCGGGCGAAACCCAGTTCGTTGCAAAAAAAGGCACGCCGAAGGTCAATAACCTCGCCAACCCGCTCGACGTGAACAACAATTTCGGGGCGCTCGCGGGCGTCGATCTCATCAACCATAACCCCAACAACAATCCCGCAGCACCGGGTAACGGGAAGCTAAATGGAACCGGCGCTTCGAACCCATTCCGCCTTTCGCCGGCGCAAGCGCTGACCGCCGATCAGGGCCACAATGAGAGCCCCGAGGAAAGCGCGTCTGACAATGGCAAGATGGACGGCTTCCCCGCCTGGGTCGGCACCGCGGGGCCGCCGCCGAGCCCACCGCCGGCTGCTGTCGCCACCACAGGGCTGGTGATGGGCTATTTCGACGGCAACACCACCACCGCTTTGTGGAACTACGCTCAGCATTTCGCCTTGAACGACAACAACTACACCACGCAGTTCGGCCCCTCGACGCCGGGCGCGATCAACCTGATCTCCGGGCAGACCAATGGCTTTGATAAGTCTATCAACGTCTTCAAGGCCGATGGCGTGACTCTTGCGCATCCAACCCACGAGGCCTTCGGCGACGCCGCCCATCTTGCCAGCAACCTAACTGAGATTGGCGACGGTGATCCGCTCGGCGACGTGTGCTCCAACCCGACCCTCGATCAGGTCACGATGCACGGCAAGAACATCGGTGACCTCCTGAACGTCAAGGGCATCACCTGGGGATCGTTCATGGGCGGCTTCGATTTGAGCATCGTCAACGCCAACGGCACCACTGGCTGCGCGCGCGAAACCAACCCCACCGCAGCGGGCACGCCGCAATTCACCTCGGTCGACTACATCCCGCACCACGCCTGGTTCCAGTATTTTGCCTCGACCGCCAACCAGAACCATACGCGGCCGAGTTCGGTCGCGGCGATCGGCCACAGCAAGATTCCGGGGACCAACACGCCGGAACCGGCCAACCACAACTACGATATCCATGACTTCTTCGACGCGCTGAAGGCGCACAATCTGCCGGCGGTGAGCTTCCTGAAGGCAGCGGCGTTCGAGGACGGTCATGCGGGCTATTCCGACCCGCTGGACGAGCAGCACTTCGTGGTTCGGGTCATCAATGCCCTGCAGAAGAGCCCGGAATGGTCGAACACCGCTGTCGTCATTCTCTATGACGACTCCGACGGCTGGTACGATCATCAGATGCCGCCGATCGTCAACCCTTCGTTCAGCGGTCAAGTCGACAAGGTCAACACCGTCGATACGCTCAATGCGCCCGGAGCCTGCAATACCAGCAATGGCTTCCAGCAGGGAAAAACGACTCCGGCGACGCCGCTCAACGGCGCCTTCGGCCAGCCGGTGCAGGGTCGCTGCGGCTACGGCACCCGCATGCCGCTCCTGGTGGTCTCGCCATTCGCCAAGCGCAACCACGTCGACCACACGCTCACCGACCAGACTTCGGTGCTGCGTTTCGTCGAGGACAACTGGCTGCGCGGTGAGCGCATTCAGCCGGGTGGTTCGTTCGACACCATTGCCGGCACGATCGAGCATATGTTCGATTTCGACGATCGCCATGAGGACAACCCGCGCAAGGTGATCCTCGACGAGGCGACCGGCGCCGTGGTCTTTGCCACGGGCGGCGACGATGATGATCGCGATCATGATCGGCACTGACTGACGTAAACTCAACGGCACAAGGCAATACACTGCCCCTGGGGTTCAACCCCGGGGGCATTTTTTCATCTGAAACGCGGTATAATGCCGAGCGAACTCCCGTTCCCACCCGCATTGCAAGCTCATGATCGCAGCCATCTGTCTCGCCCTGCTCTATCTCGCAAGCGCCTTGCTCGCGTGGATCGACCTGCGCCGCGGCATCATTCCGAACTGGGTCAACCTCGCGATCGCTGTCATTGGCCTTGCCAGGGCTGCCATCCTTGACGGCTGGACAGCGGCGCTTGGCGCCGGTTGCGAGGGCGTCGTCATCGGCGCGATCGTCTTTCTATTGCGCCAGCTCTATTTCAAGTTCCGGAAATTTCACGGCCTCGGCCTCGGCGACGTCAAGCTGCTCGCCGCGTCCGGCGTCTGGATTGGCGTCGCCGGCGTTCCGGTGCAGCTCTTGATCGCGTCCCTCGCCGCGCTCGCGGCAGCCGGTGTCATGCAACTCGCAGGGCGGACGATGACGCGGCAGACATCGCTTCCATTCGGCCCGTTTCTCGCGCTCGGACTACTGTTCGCGCTTGCGCTTCTGCAACAGGGCTGGATCAATTAACGCCGGCCGGCCAAGCTGCGACAGCGAGTCCGCCGGCCCCTGCGTGACACTACTCTCGGCCTGTCCGCGCGCCAGCCCGGCAGTACCAGTACCGGGCTGCGGCAAGCTCAATATCGCGGTCTGCTGGTCGCGCTCCAGCGTCACGTCGCGGCCCTGAACCGAACGCAGTCTCCAGCCCTGATAGTCGTCGCCGATTTTCAGGCGCAGTGCGGCCTTGGTGGTTTGATCGATGAAAATCCCGAAGCTTTCATCGCCGCCGGCGATGGTGCCGACCAGCGAAAGCTGCGGACGCTCGGCCCGTGGCGGTTTCGGCGGCGGTGGCGGCGCCGACGCCACCGGCACCGACACGACAGCGGCTGGCGGAGGCCGTCGCGACGATGAAAAAATCGGCCGCTCGCGCGCGTTCGACAACGTCGCAAGCGGAATCGCCCAAAGCGGATTGGCGCTGGATGTGCGTTCAGGCGCTGTGGGCGGCGGCTCCGGAGGCTGCGGAGGCTTAACCTCCACCGTCGCCTGAGCCGTCGGCGAATCCCAGAGCGAGGACGCGGCAATGGCGCCGGTACGGCGTGGCGCATCCAGATCGATATCGGCTGTGTCGGTCGGCAGCGCCGTGGTTGAGGCGGGAATGCCAAACCCAGACGCGAGAAGGATAAGCCCTATGGCGAGCTTTCGCATCGTTTCGGCCCGCGTCATTTCGCACCCCGCCATTGTCCGGAGACCGCGAGCAGAATGCGCAGCTTGCCATCACCCGACGCAGCAAAGCTCGCCGGGGCCTGCACCACGAGCTGATCGACGAACAGGAACGGCATGCCGGCCTCGACATCGTAGAGCAGCTGCTGCAGGCCCGGCTGGTCGATGTCGCAGCTGGCGATAATGGTGAGGAATCCGGCCTTGGATTGCGTTCCCTGCAGGTCGACCTGGGACGACAGCACGTTGCCGCCGAGCTTTGTCACGGCGGCGGTAACACGCTGCAGCAGCGCTGCACCAGCAACGGTCACGGTCGCGCCTTCCAGGAACGGCGAGCCGGCCGGACCGGTGCCGTCGGGAGTTTGCGCGCGGATGGCGGCAGGCCGGCGGCCTTCGAACTGCTCCAGCATGGCGGCCGACGCCACCACATCGGCCCGCTTGCTCCAGATGTCGCTCAACGAGCTCACGATCAAGAACAAGAGCAGGATCATAACGCCGAGATATAGCGTCGCTGCCGGCAGCGGCGCGGTCAGCAGTTTTCGCAACGTTGCGACCGGATTCATGTTCCCGACCCAAAATATGGCGTGATGTGCGCCTCGATGTGGAACCGCTGGCCCGGATCGTTCTGGTCGCGCGTCGTCGGCGCGAAGAAGGTAGCGCGGGCGAACTCCGGCGACTGTTCTATGAGCCTGATCAGCGAGGGCGCGTCCTGCGTCAGGCCGACGACCTGCATCTTGTCGCCTTCGACGCGCAACTCGGTCACATAAGTGCTGTCGGGCAGCACACGCGAGATGGCCTCCAGCACCATGACGCTCGAAGGCGACGTCTGCTTGCGCTTCGCCAGCATCGTCTCCGCCGATCCACCAGGCTGGTCAATACGCAGCGCGGCGCGGCGCTGCGCAATGCGCTGCTGCAGCTCCTGCTGCTCGGCATCGAGCATATTGCCGGCGTAGGCAGAGATCGCGAGCGACGCCACCGCCGCAAGACCCGCGCCGAGCAGCGTCAGGCGCAACAGCCGGGGCGCGTCGATTGCAACGCCGGCCGCGTTCGTCAGGGGGGTGTCGAACACCCTGATCGGCTCCGCTTCAT
>JBATYU010000477.1:0-12774 GCA_049674245.1 Bradyrhizobium sp.
CCACCAGATTATATTTCGCGACAATGGCGCGCGCGTCGGCAAGCGTGGTCGGATCCGGCACCGTCGGCCCGGAGGCGATCGCGGTGGGATCGTCGTGCGGAACATCCGATATCGCCAGCGTCACGATCTCGGCGCACTGCCCGGCGCGCGCGAGCCGGCCGCCCTTGATCCGCGACAAGTGCTTGCGAACGGTGTTGATCTCGCCGATCGGCGCGCCGGAGCGCAGCAGCGCCCGCGTTACCTGCTGCTTCTGCGCAAACGATACGCCCTCGGCCGGCGCGATCCAGTTGGCGGAGCCGCCGCCGGACAACAGCACCAGCAGGAGATCGCAGGCTTCCGCCTGTTGCGCCAGACCCAGCGTCTGTTCGGCGGCCTTGAGCCCGGCTTGGTCCGGCATCGGATGCCCGGCTTCGACCAGCTTGATCCGCCGCGTCGGCACGCCATGGCCAGGGCGGGTGGTGGCAATGCCGGTGAGGCGCGACGGCTCGAGCCCGAGCGCGTCGAGATAATGCCGCTCCGCGGCCGCGGCCATGGCAGCGGCGGCCTTGCCGGCGGCGAGACAGACCACCTTGCCTTTGGGCAGGGGGCGCAAATGGGCCCCAAGAATCACGTCGGGATGTGCGGCCGCGACGGCGGCCTCGAAAATCGCGCGCAGGAGAGGACGTCGGTCGGTCATGATAGTACGGCGATCCGAGATGCAAGCATCGGATGCCGGTTATCCATCCGATTGCCGCAAAAGAAAACCCCCGCAAAGCGCAAGCCCTGCGGGGTGTCTTGTCAGACGATAGGGAAGGCGATCAGCCCCCGACGTCGCCAGAGATGACGTCGCCGAACAGTTCCCACTTCTCGCCCTTGAACCGTTCCAACTGAAGCTGGCTGATCGGGGCGAAATCGTTCGGGCTGGTGTTGATCATCACGCCAGGCAGCAGCACTTCGGTGCGGAAATCCTTGAGGTTTGCCGCCTGCTTCATGACGTTTTCGCGGGTCAGATCGTCGCCGCACTGCTTCAGCACCTGAACCAGGGTTTGGGCTACGCCGTAGCCGACGATGACCGATCCGTCGAGCTTGTTGCCTTCCGGAAAATCCTTGGCGAGGAAATCCAGGAATTCCTTCATCCCGGCGTCCTTGTCCCACTGCGGATCGGCGGCATCCTTCAAATAGGCGGCGGAAATGATGCCCTGGCCGTTTTCGAAGCCGGCGGGCTTCATGACGGCGCCGATCGAGCTGGCGACGTTGTTGATGATATGGACCGGCTTCCACTCGATCTCCGTCATCTTCTTGATCGCCTGCGCCGCAAATTTCGGCGTGGTGACGTTGAAGAACACGTTGGCATCGGTCGATTTGAGCTTGACGATGTGATTGTCGATGCTGGGCTCGGTGGTCTCGTAGCTTTCTTCGGCGACGATCATCGAGGCGGCCTTGGCCCCTAACCCGTCCTTCAGGCCCTTGACATAGTCCTTGCCGTAGTCGTCGTTCTGATAAAGGATCGCGATCTTGGCGTCAGGCTTTTCCTTCAGGAGATATTTGGCGTAGATGTGCGACTCGCTCTGATAGTTCGGCTGCCAGCCCATGGTCCAGGGGAAGTCCTTGGGGTCGTTCCATTTGGTGGCGCCGGTGGCGACGAACAGTTGCGGCACTTTCTTCGAATTCATGTATTTGTGAATTGCCGAATTCGGCGGCGTGCCGAGCGAATTGAAGACCAGCAGCACTTCGTCGCTTTCCACCAGCTTGCGCGCCTGCTCCACCGTCTTCGGCGGGCTGTAGCCGTCGTCATAACTGATGAAATTGATCTTGCGGCCGTTGATGCCGCCGGCATCGTTGATCTTCTTGAAATAGGCAGCCTCGGTCTTGCCGATCACGCCGTAGGCGGAGGCCGGACCGCTATAGGGCATGATGTTGCCGATCTTGATTTCGGTATCGGTGGCGCCGGTGTCGTATTTCTTTTGCGCGAGCGCGCCGCTGCTGGATGCGGCGAGCAAGGCAAACGCGGTCGTAGCGATTGCCAGTCTGGTGGCGGTAACGAGCATTACGTATCTCCCTTTTGTTCGAGAATGAAGTATGTGACTTGGCCTTCTTGACCGAACGCTCTTGTGATCTGGTGCAGTCGATACCATTTTACCGATGTTACCACAACAAAAAGCCCCTGCGACCAAAGCGCAGGGGCTGCTTTTTTACTAGTCAATTCAGCCTATCGGTCGGGCGTTAACCACCCACGTCGCCGCTGATGGCGTCGCCAAAGCGATCCCAGCTCTCACCCTTGAATTTCATGAGCTGAAGCTGGGAGATCGGGGCGAAGTTGTTGGCGCTGGTGTTGACCTTGATGCCCGGGAGCAGGCCGCCGAGCTCAAGTCCCTTGATGCTGGCCGCCTGCTTCATGATATTCTCGCGCGTGAGATCGTCGCCGCAGGACTTCAGCACATGCACGACGCCTTGCGCAACCGTGTAGCCGTACATCAGGTTGGCATCGATCCTGTTGCCTTCGGGGAAATACTTGGTGAGGAACTCGTCGAAGGCCTTCATGCCGGCATCGTCCTTCCACTGCGGGTCGGAGGTATCCTTCAGGTAGGTGGACGAGATGATGCCCTGCGCATTCTCAAAACCGGCCGGCTTCATCACGGCGCCGATCGAGGAGGCCACGTTGTTGAGAATATGCAGCGGCTTCCATTCGATCTCGGTCATCTTCTTGATCGCCTGCGCCGCGAATTTCGGCGTGGTGACGTTGAAGAAGACGTCAGCGCTGGTCGACTTCAGCTTGACGATGCTCGAGTCGATGGTTGGCTGCGTGGTTTCGTAGGCTTCCTCGGCAACGATCATGGAGGCGGCCTTGGCGCCGAGGCCGTCCTTCAGACCCTTCACGTAGTCCTTTCCGTAGTCGTCATTCTGATACAGGATCGCGATCTTGGCGTTCGGCATTTCTTTCAGGATGTACTTCGCATAGATGTGGGACTCGCTCTGGTAGTTCGGTTGCCAGCCCATCGTCCACGGGAAATCTTTTGGGTCGTTCCATTTGGTGGCGCCGGTGGCGACGAACAGTTGCGGCACCTTCTTCGAGTTCATGTATTTCTGGATTGCCGTATTCGGCGGCGTGCCGAGCGAATTGAAGATGAAAAAGACCTCGTCGCTTTCCACCAGCTTGCGCGCCTGCTCGACCGTCTTCGGCGGGCTATAGCCGTCGTCATAGCTGACGAAATTGATCTTGCGGCCGTTGATGCCGCCTTCGGCATTGATCTTGTTGAAGTAGGCCTGTTCGGTCTTGCCGATCACCCCGTAGGCGGAAGCTGGACCGCTATAGGGCATGATGTTGCCGATCTTGATTTCGGTGTCGGTAACGCCGGTGTCGTATTTCTTTTGCGCAAGCGCACCACTGCTGGTTGCCGCAAGCACTGCGAGGGCAGCCGAAAAGGCCCCTATTCGCAATTGGATAGCAGGCATTTTGATCTCCCTGATCTGGTCGAATGTGTCGAATTTTTATTTCGGAGCACTTCGCGGCTCCTCTCAACTATTCAATACCCTGTCGGGGTACCCAGCAAGAAAAACGCCTCCGGCGATGGTTTCGCAGGAGGCGTCTTTTAGTCGAACAGTTGAGATCAAAAACCCGTGACCGGGGAATTAATTGCTCAGCTCGCCAGAGATGATGTCACCGAACAGGTCCCACTTCTCGCCCTTGAACCGCATCATCTGAAGCTGTGCGATCGGAGCGAAATCGTTCGCAGAGGTGTTGATCTTGACGCCGGGCAGCAAGGTATCGGGCGTGAAATCCTTCAGGCTCGCCGCCTGCTTCATCACGTTCTCGCGGGTCAGGTCGTCGCCGCACATTTCCAGGACCTTCACCAGCGTCTGGGCGACGCCGTAGCCATAGACGACCGAGCCATCGAGCTTGTTGGCGTCGGGATAGTACTTCTCCAGGAAGGCGAAGAATTTCTTCATGCCGGGATCGTTATCCCACTGCGGGTCGGCGCCGTCCTTGGCATAGGCGGCCGACAGAATGCCTTGCGCATTCTCAAAGCCCGCCGGCTTGATCACGCCGCCGACCGAGCTCGAGACGTTGGAGACGATGTGCATCGGCTTCCAGTCGATCTCGGCAAGCTTCTTGATCGTTTGCGCCGCGAATTTCGGCGTGGTGATCGAGATGAAGACGTCGGCGCCGGTCGCCTTCAGCTTGACGATGTGGCCGTCGATGGTCGGCTCCGTGGTCTCGTAGCTTTCTTCGGCAATGATCATCGACGCCTTGGCGCCCAACCCTTCCTTCAAGCCTTTCAGATAGTCTTTGCCGAAATCGTCGTTCTGAAACAGAATCGCGACCTTGGCGTCCGGCTTCTCCTTCATCAGGTATTTCGCGTAGATATGCGCTTCGCTCTGATAAGAGGGCTGCCAGCCCATGGTCCACGGAAAATCCTTCGGATCGTTCCATTTGGTGGCGCCGGTCGCGACGAACAGTTGCGGCACCTTCTTGGCGTTGAGGTATTTCTGGATCGCCGAGTTCGACGGCGTGCCGAGCGGATTGAACACCACGAGAACTTCATCGCTCTCCACCAGCTTGCGCGCCTGCTCGACGGCCTTTGGCGGGCTGTAACCGTCATCGTAGGTGACAAAATTGATCTTGCGGCCGTTGATCCCGCCCTCGGCGTTGATCTTCTTGAAGTAGGCATCTTCGGTCTTGCCGATCACGCCGTAGGCGGAGGCAGGGCCGCTATAGGGCATGATGTTGCCGATCTTGATCTCGGTGTCGGTGGCGCCGGTGTCGTATTTCTTTTGGGCGAGCGCTGCGCCGGAGGTAAGGGTGATGACCGCCGTCGCAAGCGCGGCGATACGCAGGTTTTCAGAAAGCATATTTTCTCCTTAGTTTTTCTTGAACCGGCCGATCAGTTGCTGGCCGACGATAGCGACTTGCCTGGCGCCGTGCGGCACCAGGAAGATGACAAGGAACAAAAGCACGCCGAACACGGCGCCGGAGAGACCCTTGGAGATTCCCTCCGCGATATTCGGCACGAAGATGATGAAGGCCGAACCCACGATCGATCCGGGCAGCCAGCCCACGCCGCCGACGACCATGCCGAGAAACAGCGAGATCGCCAGCGTGATGGTGTAGCTGTCCGGAGCGACGAACTGCACGGCGATCGCCCCCAGGCCGCCGGCGACGCCGGTGATCCCGGCGCTGACGCCGAAGGCAAGCGTCTTGTACAGCGCAACGTCGACGCCCATCGCGGACGCCGCGATTTCATTGTCGCGGATCGCCATGAAGGCGCGCCCCGAGCGCGATCGCAAGAGATTGACGGAGAACAGGTAGATCGCAATGGTGATCACCAGCGTGAAGTAATAGAGCCACATGTCCTGCGAGATCGGCAGGCCGAACGGCGCATCCGGCTTGGTCACCACCAGGCCCTGCACGCCGCCGGTCCATTTCTCGAAGAAACCGAGCTTCAAGAGTTGCGGCATCGCGGTCGCGAGCGCAAAGGTCGCCAAAGCAAGGTAGACGCCGGACAGGCGCAGCGCCGGCTGGCCGAACAGGAATCCGAACGCGAAGCAGATGACGCCCGCAACCGGCAGGGTCAGCGCATAGTTGACGTTGAACTGCTCCATCAGGATCGCCGAAGTATAGGCGCCGACCGCGTAGAAAGCGCTTTGCCCGAGCGAAAATTGCCCGCTGCCGCCGGTCAGGATATTGAGCGCCAGCACCGCGACGCCGTAGATCAGCAGCATCGTCAGCTGGAAGATGATGAAGTTCTTCACGAACAGGGGAACCAGCAGCAACAGCGCCAGCATCACCAGCGAGGTGCCGGTGCCGAGTGTCATGGCCCGCTTGGGAACCGCCTCTACGGCAGGTGCTTCGGTGACGACGTCTTCGATGGCAGCGCTCATGATCAAACTCGCTTCACAATGGGCCGGCCGAACAGGCCAGCGGGTTTGACGACCAGGACGGTGATGATCAGCGCGAGCGCGATCGGCAGTTTCAATTCATTGCCGACGCCGGGGATATAGGTCCCGGCGAGATTTTCGAAGACGCCGACCAGGAAGCCTCCGACCACGGCGCCAAGCGGACTGGTCAGGCCGCCGAGCACGGCGGCGGCAAAGCCGTAGATCAGCACGCCGCCCATCATGTTCGGCTCGAGGAACACCACGGGGGCGATCAACATGCCGGCGATCGAGCCGATCGCCGCCGCCATCGCCCAGCCGAGCGCGATCATCCAGGAGGTGTTGATGCCGACCAGCCGTGCCGATTCAGGCAGCGAGGCGGCCGCCCGCATCGCAAGGCCCATCCGCGTGAACTGGAAGAAGAAGTAAAGCCCGATCAGGAGCAGCACGGTGACGCCGATCATGCCGGCCTGGTGGGTGGAGATGAGCTGGCTGCCGAGGAACGGCGAAGAGCCGAACGGCGTCGGATATTGCTTGATGGTGAAATCCCAGATCAGGCCGGCGACCGAGTTGATGATCGCAAACAGCGCGATGAAGCCGGCGACGTTGGTCAGGATCGGCGCTTTCGCGAGCGGCTTGAACAACAGCCGCTCGATGACGACGCCGGCGGCGAACGAGAACGTCACCGCGAGCACGAAGGCGCCCCAATAGGGCACGCCCCATTGCATCAACTGCCAGGAGATGAAGGTCGAGAACATCGCCATCTCGCCCTGCGCGAAGTTGAGGTGGTCGATCGCCTGATAGATCATGACCACCGCGAGCGCCATGCAGGCATAGATCGCACCGGTGGCGATGCCGGCTAGGACTTGATTGGTGAAAAGCTCCATGGCCGTGCTCCTCAATAACCGAGATAGGATTTACGGACGTCTTCGTTGTTCGCGATCTCGTTCGCCTTGCCGGACATCACGATGCGGCCGGTCTCGATCACGTAAGCCTGGTC
This sequence comes from Bradyrhizobium sp., assembly GCA_049674245.1. Classification (GTDB taxonomy): domain Bacteria; phylum Pseudomonadota; class Alphaproteobacteria; order Rhizobiales; family Xanthobacteraceae; genus Bradyrhizobium. Next base: position 6,854 of record JBATYU010000477.1, read on the forward strand.
GGCAAGCTCGAGCGCGAGCTGCGCGTTCTGCTCGACCACCAGGATGGTGACCTTTTCCTCGCGGTTGATCTTGCCGAGAATCTTGAACAGGTCGCGCACGATCAATGGCGCGAGGCCAAATGAGGGCTCGTCGAGCAGCATCAGTCTCGGACGCAGCATCAGCGCGCGGGCGACCGCAAGCATCTGCTGCTCGCCGCCGGAAAGCGTGCCTGCCTGTTGGCTGTAGCGCTCTTTCAGCACCGGAAAGTGGTCATACATGCGCTCGATATCGGAGACCACGCCGGCCTTGTCCTTGCGCGTGATGGCGCCAAGCTGGAGGTTCTCCTCCACCGTCAGCGTCGTGAAGGTGCCGCGACCCTGGGGCACATGCGCAATCCCGAGCCGGACGATGTTTTCGGTGGAGCGGCTGGTCAGGGCCGCGCCCTCGAATTCGATCGCGCCCGTGGTGCGCACCATGTTGCAGATCGCCCGCAACGTGGTGGTCTTGCCGGCGCCATTGGCGCCGAGCAGGGTGGTGAGGCTGCCTTCGTCGAGCGCAAAGGAGAGGCCGTGGAGCGCCTGCACCTGGCCGTAATAGGCGCGAAGGTCCTTGATGTTGAGCATCGCCGTCATTGGTCCTTGCTCCCCAGATAGGCCTTGATGACATCCGGGTCGGCCTGGACCGCGGCTGGCGTTCCCTCGGCGAGCTTGCGGCCGAAATTGAGCGCGACCACGTGGTCGGCGATCGACATCACAAGGCCCATGTGATGCTCGACCAGCAGTATCGTCATCTTGCGCTCGTCACGGATGCGGCGGATCAGGTCGCCGAGCACGTGAACTTCCTCGTGGTTGAGGCCGCCGGCCGGCTCGTCCAGCAGCAGGATTTTTGGATCGCAGGCGAGCGCGCGGGCGAGCTCGACGCGCTTCTGGGTACCGAATGGCAGGCCGGAGACCGTGGTATGGGCGACGCTCTCGAGGTTGAGGTAGCCGAGGATCTCGTGAACCTTCTCGTTCATCTCGGCCTCGCCACGGCGAACCCAGGCGAGCTTCAGCGAGTCGCTGATGATGTCGCTTGAGGTGCGGGCGTGCGTGCCGACCCGGACGTTGTCGAGCACCGACAGATTGGGAAACAGCGCGACGTTTTGGAAGGTGCGGCCGATGCCGATTTCGGCGATCCGGTGCGGCGGCCGTTTCAGGATGCTTGCCCCTTCCACCAGGATATCGCCGGAACTCGGCTGGTAGAGCCGGGAGAGGCAGTTGAAGAGGGTGGTCTTGCCGGCGCCGTTCGGTCCGATCAGGCCAAGAATCTGGCCCTGATGCAGGTCGAAGGATACGCCATTTAACGCAATGATGCCGCCGAACACGACGCTGACGTCGCGAACCGCGAGCAGGGCGTATTGCCCCTGCGCGAGCTGGGCCTGCGTCATATGGTCCCGCCCAACACACTGATTGGGCCACCGATTGGGCCGGGATGACCGAACGAAACGTCGCGCCGGTCACAGCGCAGGCTATCTGATCCCCTCGACCACACGTGCAACTTTCCCTCCTGGTTTCAATTTCTTACCTTGTTCTTTTTTTGATTGCGGAGCGGCCCCGCCGAGGGCCGCCTCGATGTTCCTTACCATCGCCACGAGGCGAGGTCCAATGTCGCTCAAGAGCCGATCTTCCGTGAAACGGAATGCGGGCGCGCCACAGTTAAACGCATAAGGACCCGTTCCGTCATTAAGCTTTAGGGCTACGCCGACGGCGTGGATGTCGTCGTGCCACTCGCCCGCCGAGATCGCAAAGCCGTGTTTTGCGACCGTTTCGCCGGCGCGTTCAATGCCGTCGCGCATCCTGGGCCAGCGGCTGCCATAGTGCTCGCGCAGTTCGCGCAATAAAGCGGCACGCTCCTCGTCCGGCAGCGCCCACATATAGGCCCGCCCCATCGCGGTGGTTGCAATCGGGATCCGCGAGCCGACGTCCAGTTGAACGCCCAGCGTCATGCCGCGGCTCTGGCCGAAGTAGATCATGCTGGTTCGGTCGCGGCCGCCGACCGCGACCGCACCGCCGGTCGCGCGCATGACTTCCTCGCGGAACGGTTCGGACAAATGCCGAACGCCGAGATTGGCTAGCGCAGCATAGCCGAGCGCCATGGCTGGGGGCGCCAGCTGATACTTCTCGAACCGCGGAACCGGTGTAAGATAGCCGAGCTTGGTCAAGGTGTAGGTCAGCCGCGAGATGGTTGGCTTTGGCAGTCTGGTACGTGCCGCGATCTCTTGATTGCCAAGAAGCCCGTCGTTGGGCTGGAATGCGCGCAGCACATCAAGTCCGCGGGAAAGCGCGACGACGAAGCTGCGATCAGTCGCCACTTTCTTGCCCGAACGCTTCATTTGCCTGCTGTGCGCGGTCCTCGTTGACAAGGCACGTGCTTCAAAATAACCCTCCGTGTCAAGATGTGGAATTTAATTCCGCAGTGCGAAACTAGAACAAGAACAAGAACCAAGGAGCCGAGCGTGAGCGAAGTGGTCAAGCTAGAGCGTCATGACGTCATCGCCATCGTCACCGTCAACAACCCTCCGGTAAACGCGCTGAGCGCCGCCGTGCGCGGCGGAATCCTCGAGTGCATCAAGAGCGCGATCGCCGATCCCGAAGTGAAAGCCATCGTGCTGACCTGCGCGGGGCGCACCTTCATCGCCGGCGCCGACATCACCGAGTTCGGCAAGCCGCCGAAGCCGCCCGGTCTTCACGAGGTGTTGACCGTGATGGAGGATTCGCCGAAGCCGATCGTGGCCGCGATCCACGGCACAGCGCTCGGAGGCGGCCTGGAGGTCACGCTCGCCTGCCATTTCCGCGTTGCCACCAAGGACGCCAGGCTCGGCCTGCCCGAAGTGAAGCTCGGGCTGTTGCCGGGCGCCGGCGGCACCCAGCGCCTGCCGCGCGCGGTCGGCCCCGAACTGGCGGTCAAGATGATCGTCGGCGGCGATCCGATCAACGCTTCCGAAGCGCTCAAGAACGGCCTGATCGAGGAGATCGTCGAGGGCCCGGCCGCAGGCGGCGAAGCGTTCGCCCGCAAGGTGCTTTCCGAGAAGCGGGCGTTGCGCAAGCTGCGCGACGATGACTCAAAGCTTGCCGCGGCCAAAGCCGACCGCTCGATCTTCACCAATGCGGTCGCCGCCATGACCAAGCGCGCACGCGGACTGGAGGCGCCGTTCGCCGCCGCCGACGCGGTGGGCGCTGCGATCGACCTGCCGTTCGACGAAGGGCTGAAGAAGGAGCGCGAGGGCTTTTTGAAACTCGTCGCCAGCGATCAGTCCAAGGCACAGCGCTACGCCTTCTTCTCCGAACGCGAGGCGGCCAAGATTGCCGGTGTGCCCGAGGGGACGAAACCGCGCAATGTCGAGCGCGTCGCCATCATCGGCGCCGGCACCATGGGCGGCGGCATCGCGATGTCGTTTGCCAACGCCGGCATCCCCGTCACCCTGATCGAGACCGGCGAGGAGCAGCTCAAGCGCGGCCTCGGGGTGATGCAGAAGAACTATGAGGCGACCGCCGCGCGCGGCGGCATCCCCGCCGACGCGCCGGCCAAGCGCATGGGCCTGATCAAGGGCGTCGTCGGTCTTGAGAACGTCAAGGACGCTGACCTGGTGATCGAAGCCGTGTTCGAGACCATGGCCGTGAAAAAAGAGGTGTTCGGTCAGCTCGACAAGTTTGCAAAACCGGGCGCGGTGCTGGCCTCCAACACCTCCTATCTCAACATCGACGAGATCGCCAAAGAGACGAAGCGGCCGCAGGACGTGCTCGGCATGCACTTCTTCTCGCCGGCGAACGTGATGAAGCTGTGCGAGATCGTGCGCGCCGCCAAAACCGCGCCGGACGCGCTCTCGACCGCGGTCGCGGTCGCGCGTAAAATTGCCAAGGTGCCGGCGGTGGTCGGGGTCTGCGACGGTTTTGTCGGCAACCGCATGCTGGCGCAGCGCGGCAAACAGGCCGAAAAACTGTTGTTCGAAGGCGCGCTGCCGCAGCAGGTCGACGCCGTCGTCACCAAATTCGGCATGCCGATGGGCCCGTTTGCGATGGGTGATCTCGCCGGTCTCGATATCGGCTGGCGCTCGCGCAAAGATCGCGGCATCAAGTCGGAGATTGCGGACGCCTTGTGCGAAGCCGGGCGATTCGGCCAGAAGACGGGCAAGGGCTACTATAAGTACGAAGGCGGCTCGCGCGCGCCGCTGCCCGATCCCGAAGTCGAAAAGCTGATCGGCGAAACCTTGCAGCGGCTCGGGCGCAAGCGCCGCGTCGTCAGCGACGAGGAAATCCTCGAGCGCATGATGTACCCGATGATCAACGAGGGCGCGCGGATCCTCGACGAGGGGATCGCGGCACGCCCGAGCGACATCGACGTGATCTGGCTCTATGGCTATGGCTGGCCGATCTACCGCGGCGGCCCGATGTTCTATGCCGACCAGGTGGGCTTAAAGCACATCGCCGACCGGCTGTCGTATTACGCCAAGGAAACCAGCGACCCGTCGCTCGAGCCGGCGCCGCTCTTGAAGCGTCTCGCGGCCGAAGGCAAGACCTTCGCGTCGCTGGCGGCGGCGCCGAAAGCGGCTTGATGGGGCTCGCCAGCCACGCGTCATTCTCCGATGTGCAATTGCACATCGTGGATGGGCCGTCAGGCGCAGACCCGGAATCTCGAGATTCCGGGTTCGCTCGCAGAGGGCTCGTGCCCCGGAATGACGGGTGACCGATGACCCATTTCGGCGAGAAATTCTACCCCCGGGGCGTCCATTGGGACGATCCGATCGCGCAGGGGACGGTGCCTGACCTGCTGTCGAGCGCGGCTGCGGAATTCTCCGGCCGCGCGGCGTTCGAATTCCGCGACGCTCCGATCAGTTATACCGAGCTGGAGGCGATGGTCGAGGTCGCGGCCGCAGCCTTTCTGCGCGCCGGCTACGGCAAGGATACGTCGGTAGCGCTGTTCCTCGGAAATACGCCCGATCATCCGACAAACTTCTTCGGCGCGCTGAAGGCTGGCAGCCGCATCGTGCATCTGAGCCCGCTCGACGGCGAGATCGCGCTGTCGCACAAGCTCTCCGATTCCGGCGCGCGCGTGCTGGTGACCAGCAATCTTGCCGCGTTACTGCCGACCGCGCTGAAATTCCTGGACCAGGGCCTGCTCGATCGCCTGATCGTTTGCGAGGACGATCATTGGGGCAAGGTCGGCACACAGCAAGCCGCGATCCCGAATAACCCGGCGATCATCACGTTTGCGCAATTCATCGATGGCGCCACGAGGCCCGCGCAATGGCCGTCGATATCGGTCGATGACGTCGCGTTGCTGCAATATACCGGCGGCACGACGGGATTGCCCAAAGGCGCGATGCTCAGCCACGGCAATCTGACGTCCGCGGTCTCGGTCTACGATGTCTGGGGCAAGCCGGCGCGCCTCGAACGCAACGCGATCGAGCGCGTGATCTGCGTGCTGCCGCTGTTTCATATCTACGCGCTGACCGTGGTGATGCTGTCCTCGATCCAGCGCGGCAATCTGATCTCGCTGCATCAGCGCTTCGACATCGAAGCGGTGATGCGCGACATCGAGGTCAAGCGCGCCACCGCATTCCCCGGCGTTCCCACCATGTGGATCGCGATCGCCGGCCTTCCGGATCTCGACAAGCGCGATCTGTCATCGCTGGTCACTTGCGGATCGGGCGGCGCGCCGCTGCCGGTCGAGGTCGCGCGAATCCTGGAGCGCAGGGTCGGCATGAAGCTCAGGAGCGGCTGGGGCATGACCGAGACCTGCTCGTCCGGCACTGCCCATCCCAAGGAAGGGCCGGACAAGCCGGGCTCGATCGGCCTGATGCTGCCGGGTATCGAGATGGACGTGGTGTCGCTGGACGATCCCAGGCAGGTGATGCCGACAGGCGAAGTCGGCGAAATCCGCATCCGCGGGCCCAACGTCACCA
>JBATYU010000478.1:0-2114 GCA_049674245.1 Bradyrhizobium sp.
GCGTTGGGAAAGGGTGGGTTACGCTTCGCTAACCCACCCTACGATCGAGACACAACCGCCGCGCCTGAGGGCTGTCGGCATCGAGGGAGCGACACATGGCCTTCAAGAATTTCAAAGTCGAGACCGATGCCGACGGCATTGCGCTCGTCACCTGGGATATTCCGGGACGTTCGATGAACGTGCTGGATGAGACCACGATCGCCGAACTCGAGGAGATCGTGAAGCAGACCTCCGCTGACGCCGCGGTCAAGGGCGTCGTCGTCACCTCGGGCAAGGAGGCGTTCTCCGCCGGCGCCGACCTCTCCATGCTCGAGGGGATGAACCACCGCTACACGGAGCTGTTGAAGGCAAAAGGCGAGGTCGCGGCCAACCAGATGCTGTTCGACGAGAGCCGCAAATCCTCGCTGGTGTTTCGATCAATCGAAACCTCAGGCAAGCCGTGGGCTGCGGCCATCAATGGGCTTGCGCTCGGCGGCGCGTTCGAGCTGACGCTGTCTTGCCACTACCGTGTCGCCGCGGAAAATCTCAAAACCCGGCTCGGGCTGCCGGAAGTCAAGGTCGGGCTGTTCCCCGGCGCCGGCGGTACCCAGCGCGTGCCACGCATCGTGCCGCCGCAGGACGCCATGCAAATGCTGCTGAAGGGCGAGGCGGTGAACCTCGACAAGGCCAAGGCACTGAAGCTGGTCGATGCGGTCGTTCCCGCGAGCGATCTCGTCAGAGCGGCAAAAGACTGGATCAAGGGTGGCGGCAAGGCGCTCGCGCCATGGGACGACAAGAATTTCAAATTGCCCGGCGGCCCGGTCTATTCCAAGGCCGGCATGATGATGTTCCCGGCCGGCAACGCCATCTACCGCCGCGAGACCTACGACAATTATCCGGCGGCGCGGGCGATCATGAGTTGCGTCTACGAGGGATTGCAGTTGCCGATCGACGCCGGCCTGCGCGTGGAATCGAGGTATTTCGCGCAGATCCTGCGCTCGAAGGAAGCCGCCGCCATGATCCGCAGCCTGTTCCTGTCGATGCAGGAATTGAACAAGGGTGCGCGGCGTCCGCCAACCGTCCCGCCGACCAAGGTCAAGAAGCTCGCCGTGATCGGCGCCGGTTTCATGGGCGCCAGCGTCGGCTACGTCTCGGCGCGCGCCGGCATCGATGTGGTGCTGATCGACCGCGACCAGGAGAGCGCCGACAAGGGCAAGGGCCACGCGAAATCCGTGATCGACGACCTGATCAGGAAGGGCCGCGCCAAGGAGAGCGACCGCGACGCCATCCTGTCGCGGATCTCCGCGACTGCCGACTACAGCGTATTGAAGGATTGCGATCTCATTATCGAAGCGGTGTTCGAGGACCGTAAGGTCAAGGCCGACACCTATGCCAAGGCGCAGCCGCTGTTGAGGCCGGATGCGATCTTCGCCTCCAACACCTCGACCTTGCCGATCAATTCGCTGGCCGAGGAGTTCAAGGACCAGGGCAAGTTCATCGGCATCCATTTCTTCTCGCCGGTCGAGAAGATGATGCTGGTGGAAATCATCGTCGGCAAGAATACCGGCGATGTCGCGATCGCAACCGCGCTCGATTATGTCCGCGTGATCGGCAAGACGCCGATCGTGGTCAATGATTCCCGCGGCTTCTTCGCCAACCGCTGCGTGCTGCGCTTCACCGCCGAGGGCCTGGAAATGCTGATGGAGGGCGTGCCGCCGGCGATGATCGAGAACACCGCGAAGATGGCCGGCATGCCGGTCGGGCCGCTGTCGCTGTCCGACGAAGTGGCGCTCGATCTGGTGCTCAAGATCATGAAGGCGACCGAAGCCGATCTCGGCGCCAACGCCATCGACCAGGCGCAGAAGAAGCTGATGGTCGAGATGGTCGAAAAGCAAGGCCGCTTCGGCCGCAAGAACGGCAAGGGGTTTTACGATTATCCCGAGAAGGGCAAGGGCCAGAAAAGCCTGTGGTCGGAATTGAGCGGCCTGCAGCCGAAGCATCTCGATCCGGATACGCTCGACGTCGAGGAGTTGAAGCAGCGCTTTTTGGTGGTGCAGGCGGTGGAGGCCGCGCGCACCGTGGAGGATCACGTGATCACCGATCCTCGCGAGGCCGATGTCGGCTCGATCCTGGGC
>JBATYU010000479.1:0-2019 GCA_049674245.1 Bradyrhizobium sp.
GGCAACCGCCATCGTCGCGGCCTGCCGGCGGCTGTTCGAAGCGCTTGGGGCATGGGAGGCGGTCGCGGAGAAGGCGCAGCCGATCCTCGACATGGTCGTCACCGATTCCAGGCTGGAAGACGCGACCCGTCCGGTGTTTTTGACCTTTGCCGGCGACGTTGAGCCGGGGGAGCCGTTCGCGCATATGGTCGAAAACCGCCATCTGATCGACGCGCTGGTCGCGCGCGCCGAGGCGGAAGCAATCGACCTCCAGGCAACGGCCGTGACTTCATACGATGCGCGGTCCGGCGGTATCGATGTGACACTGGCCGACGGCAGCCTCATCGAGGCGAGCCTCCTGGTGGCCGCCGACGGCGCGCGCTCAAAACTGCGCGAGCGCGCCGGCATCGCGACGCATGGCTGGGACTATGACCAATCCGGCATCGTCGTCACCGTCGGCCATGAACGCGATCATGGTGGCAGAGCCGAAGAACATTTCTTGCCCGCTGGTCCCTTCGCAATCCTGCCGCTGAGTGGAAAACGCTCCTCGCTGGTATGGACCGAGAAGCGAGCTGAGGCCGCGCGCATCGTTGGTTTAGGCGAAGGCGAATTCCACGGCGAGCTCGAGCGGCGCTTCGGCCTGCGTCTCGGCGAGATCAAGGCGCTCGACACGCCGCGCGCGTTTCCGCTTTCCTATTTCGTCGCGCGCTCCTTCATCGCCGAACGCATGGCGCTGGTCGGCGACGCCGCCCACGTGATCCACCCGATCGCGGGGCAGGGCCTCAATTTGGGGCTGAAGGACGTCGCGGCGCTGGCGGAAGTCGTGGTCGATGCGGCTCGGCTCGGCATCGACCTTGGGCAGCAAGATGTGCTCGAGCGCTATCAGCGCTGGCGGCGGTTCGACACCATGGCGATGGGGCTTGCCACCAACTCGCTGAACTTCCTGTTTTCGAACCAATCGACGCTGTTGCGCACGGTGCGCGATATCGGGCTTGGCCTGGTCGATCGCGCGCCGCCGCTGAAAAGCCTGTTCATCCGCCAGGCGGCCGGCCTTGCCGGCGAAGTGCCGCGGTTGTTGAAAGGCGAAGCGCTGTAGCGAGCGAATGGCGAATAGGAGTAGCGAATAGAAGTTTCTCTATTCGCCATTCGCTACTCCCTATTCGCCTGTTTCGTTACTCGATCTTCCGCGCCTCTTCCGGCAACATGATCGGGATGCCGTCGCGGATCGGGTAGGCGAGTTTGGCCGAGCGCGAGATCAGCTCCTGTTTTGCCGCATCGAATTCAAGCGGACCCTTGGTGATCGGACAGACCAGGATCTCCAGGAGTTTGGGATCGACGGTATTTTCCGGGCGTTCTGATGAAGCATTCATGCGCGGTCTCCGGCGTCATTTTCGGTTTCCTTTAGCACATTCGAATGTGACTTGTCGCCGCGACCTATGTTGAAGCAAACCGCAATAACTCGTCGAGCACCGCGCGCTGTTTCGCCGGCGGCAAAGCTTCGTCCGACAGCGCAAAGCCGACAAAGGCCCAATAGAGAATCTGCGCCCGGGCCCGCGCCGCGCCGGGTGCAAGCCCGGCCGCCCTGAGCCGGCCCTCGATATAGTCCAGCCGGCGCCGGTCGGTGGCCTGCACCGCCGTGCGCGCCGCCGGATCGAACGTTGCCCAGCTCCGCACCGCCTTCTCCAGCGCCAGCTTTCCACCGAACGCCTGGCGCAACAATGTCGGCAGCGGGCTGGCATTCTCGGCGGCCTCGAGATTGGCGATGACCCGCTCGGCGGCGACCTCGCGCCAGTGCTTGAGGATCGCCGCGTGGAACGCGCCGAGTGAAGCAAAGTGCCAGTAGAAGCTGCCGCGCGACACCCCCATCGCCTTTGCGAGCGGCTCGGCCTTCAGCGCGGTGAAGCCGCTTTTGGCCAGCGTTTTGAGGCCCTGGTCGAGCCAGTCTTTTGCGGAGAGTTGGTCGGTCATGCCGGTGTCCTGCGACAATCTACCATACACGACTGTATTGACAGGCGCCAGCGCCCGGCCTAACCACCATAC
>JBATYU010000480.1:0-2522 GCA_049674245.1 Bradyrhizobium sp.
GCGCGGATGGTGTCCATATCGGAACGGTTGATAAGGTCGAGGGCAATCGGATCAAGTTGACCAAAAAAGACAGTGGCTGGGGAAGCCATGAGGGTCATCACCACTTCGTTGATCGCAGCCTCGTCGCGGGCGTGGAAGGCAACAAGGTCCGCCTCTCCGCGATAGGTGCCGTTGCCGTCACCATGGAACAAGAAAAGTAGGGCTCGTCCTCGTTTCTCAGGCGAACAGCTCGGCGCCGCCAACCCGCCCTTGCCGCTGTGATTCCATTGGCGGCCTCTACGCCGCGGGCAACGACATGGCGAGCATCATGGGCGGCAGTTATCCGGGTGCGGGCATCACCCTCGGGCCGGCGCTGACCTTCGGCTATATCGCCGGAAAGCATATGGCCACCATGTGAAGGCGGAACGATCCGTCCCTTCGTCGAGGACAGGTGGATTTAGATACGATGTCGTCAAATCGCCCAACCTTTGGTCGATGTTTGAGGCGTGAGCGACGCGTGCGCGGTCAAAAATGAAAAAGAGCCTTGCATTGCTTCTCCTTGCGGCGTTTCTCGCGCCCGGCATTCCCTCCGATGGCGCGAAAGCCGGACTTGTCGACGATGCCATTCCCTCCGCCGAAGATGCCTGCGCCGGCGTCTCGCTGTCGCGGGGGCTGAGGTATAGCGAGAGCGACCAAAACCTCGTCGACGTCGCAACGATCGGCAACAAGGATTCGACGCCGCGCCCCGTGCTGCTGTTCGTGGCCGGTGAAAGCTTCACCAATGAGGGAACCTCTTCCGATTGGACGATGCGGGATCAGGCCATGTGCCTTGCCGCAAAGAACGGCATGGTCGGCGTCGCCATGGCCTATCGGCGCGCGCCGCAATTTCCCTGGCCGGCCGGCGCAAAGGACGTCGCCGCGGCAACCTCGTGGATTCACCAGAACATCGATCTGTTCGGCGGCGACCGGCGCCAGATTATCGCTGTCGGCTATTCGGTCGGCGCGTTTCATCTGGCGAGCTTCCTCGCGCACAGGGAGCTGCAGGAGGCCGATTCCGGCATTGCCGGCGTGGTGCTGGTCTCCGGCCTCTACCGCGCGGGCAGTCAGGCCGGCGATGCAGAGCGCTCCTATTTCGGCGCGGACACCAGCAAATACGGGGATCGCTCGGCCTTCCCCGGCATAGTTGATGTCGAGGCGCCGATCGTGCTCGCCTGGTCGGCGGCCGATCCGCCGCGGATGATCGCGCAAGCCGAGACGTTGCGGGAACGCCTCTGCGATGCCGGTCATTGTCCCCGCGTCGCCGAATTGACGGACCACGACACCCCGGCCTCGGTGTTCGACCTCAATGGCGCCGGCAAGAGCCTCGCCGAGCGTACCAAGCAGCTGATCGACCAGATCGAGATGCGCGGCCTGCCCTGAAAGCGAAACCGGCGCGACTAAGCGCGACTATCGCGCCTAAGTCTTTCCTCGCGCTCGCGGCGGACGGCTTCACTAAGCGGGTTCTTCGACTTCAGCCACGACTTCGATGGCCCGGTCCGATAGGGCGCATCGAGCCGCTTCGAAGCGAAGCCGGTGATGGCTTCGAGCCGACGCTTTTCGCTACGACGAAGAACCTCGGAGACAAGGTTGAAATTCGTATTCGTGATAACGGGACGGCATCCCGGAAGAGGTCAAAAAGAAAATATTCAACCCTTTCTTCACAACGAAACCCTCGGGCGAAGGTACCGGACTTGGCCTGTCGATGAGCCACGACATCATCGTAAAACAACACGCTGGCAGCATAAGGTCGAGACGGAGCCAGGGGCTTTTCACCGAGTTCAAAATCGTATTGCCTCGGACGAGCAAAAGGTAGTTCGCATTTCAAGGGCTTACCAGCGACCAATTTGCTGCGGTGCATGAGTCCGGTTGTGGCACGAAACGGAGCGCTGCTGCGTTTTTACACAACCAAGACCCAAACCCGACATCGAGTATCGGGGAGTATCGGGCTTGTTCGGGCTCGTGAGACCTCGCCAACCAGCCACGTCTTGAGATAGAGTTTGTGGCGTAATGCCGATCTATGGACAGCGAGACTCCTGTACCGGAGGCGGGCATGAGCCGGCGGAACCTACTTGCTTTGCTCGGTGGCAGGCTGGCTCGATCCGGACTCCTGCTCGCCCTCTTGGTCGCGCCAATCGCAGGCGCTCGGGCTGCGGACGCGCCCAAGCGCATCGGCGTCCTCGCTAGCAGTACATGTTCAGCTGGAGCTGACAACCCTGCCGGTGCAGCGTGGATTAATCGCTTGGCTGAACTCGGCTGGGTCGAGGGTCGGACTTTGATAAGGGATTGCGTGTTGACCTATGGTCGGCTTGAGCAGGCTCCCGCGCTTGCAGCCGAGTTGGTAGCGCGGCGGCCGGACGTGCTTTTTGGGGCGTCTACGCCAGCTATTCGCGCTCTCATGCAGGCAACTACGACAATTCCCATTATCTCGACTGCAAGCGACCCGATCGAAAGCGGACTTGTAAAAAACCTCGCCCGCCCGGAAGGCAATGTCACGGGAATATCGT
>JBATYU010000481.1:0-1778 GCA_049674245.1 Bradyrhizobium sp.
GTTCGGCAATGCATGAAGAAATGAGTCTGCCAGCGGTCGAGTGACGAACGGTCAGTTCGACACCTCCTCGATCTCGCTTTGCCGCAAGCTCTTGTCGAAGAACGGTTCGAGCGGGCTATAAAGCCTCAGGATCGTGAACCAGCCTTTGCCGGGCATGGTCTGAATCCAATTGCCGCGCTTCACGCCCGCAGGCTGCGTCGGGCTGAAGTAGATCGTCGTGGAGCCGTCCGCGTCTGCTTCATGCGTCGTTATTCTTTTGACTCTAAGGATTCGCCTTCGCGGAGGGAAAAATCGTCTTCCAGTCGTTCTTCATGTCGACCACGGTCCAGCCCTTCGCGGTCGCTTCCTCGAGCGCCTTGTCGAGCTTGCCGACACTCGAATCCCGGTCATAGGCATATTCGCGTGTCGCATCGGTGTGATGCACGAGCCCCATGAAGCGCAAGCCATCTCCTGCTGCGGTCCATTCCAGCATCTCCTTATCGCCATCGGAATTGCCGAAAGCGAAGATCGGGCGCCGTCCGATGAAGTGATCGATGCCTTCCGGCTTGCCGGGCCCGTCATCGACGAAGGAAACCTTCGGCATTTTTATCAAGACCGGGCTTGCGTCCCACATCTGATATTGGGTGACGCCTGACGACCCGATCACCTGCTCTGGCGGAATGCCGTAGGTCTTGTCGGCGAACGTTCGCATGAACTCGACCCCGCCGCCCGACACGATGAATGTCTTGAAGCCGTTGGCGCGCAGGTAGTCGAGCAGTTCGATCATCGGCTGATAAACGAGATCCGTATAGAGCACCTTGAAGCGGGGATGCTTGGCTATGGCGAGCCAGTCCTTGACCGTCTTGTTGAAATCGGTGGTGGTCATCCCCGAATGGGTCGCCTCTACGATCTCGACCATTCCCTTCTCGCCTGAAGCAGCAAGCCCTTTGAGGTCGCGCGTGAGAATCGATTTGAACGGCTCTTGCGTCTGCCACTCAGGGTGCTTGTCGGCCGTGGCCTTGACGCGATCGACGGCGAAGGCGAACTGGGTGTAGATCGGCTGCTCGATCCACAGCGTACCGTCATTGTCGAATGTGGCGATGCGCTCGGGCGGCGCCACATAGTCGGTGCCCCCTTCCTTGGTCACGGCCGTTACGAAGTCGATGATGGACCGCTTGGTCGGCCCGTCGTTCCACGAGGGCAGGGGATCTGGCGCCGCGATCTCGGCGTGGACATCCACTGTAACCAAGCCGGTAAGCCCAATGGCGAGCAGCACCGCAAACATTCGGCGGTTAGGGCTTTTGATCATCGAGACCTCTGAACTGTAACCGGGAAAGATGGCGAATGAGTGGGTGTTGGAATTTTCAATGAATCGCTTAGCGATTTGGTGACGGTGCCCGGGGCTATTGGCCACGCTTGTCTTCGCCTTCGATTTCGAGCGTTACGAGCCTAGCCAACAATGTAGCAGGATAGAGCTGCCCGATCATCGCAACTACAACGGTGAGACTGCGCGCGATCGGATGCAAAGGCGCAATGTTGTCGGACCCTGCTCCGGTCAAGGTCCCAAAAACAAAATAGATCATGGTGCTGGTGAAGCTCGGGCTATCTGTGATGGACATGCCCGTGAAGGCATCTGGGATAAGTAGGCCGAGCAGCGTGAAGAGCGAAACGAACGCCAGGCCGATCGCCAGATAGAGGAGGATCGCACCGATGATGCGATGATAGGTGATGCGCCCGGGCGCAAACACAGCCTTGCCAACCCCCCAAATCAAAACCACGCCAATCAGCAGCCACACACC
>JBATYU010000482.1:0-2000 GCA_049674245.1 Bradyrhizobium sp.
ATGTGGCTCAGGAAGCCGTGGAATGGGAAAAGCGCTTGCGGGAGATGGAGGACGAGGCGGGACTACCATCGTTCTGCCGATCAAAACCGATTGTTGAGCGCATGGCCGCCCTCGGTATGAGCCAAGGGGCGATCGAGCACGCCCGAACGTGGCTGAACGCGCTTTCTAAGGTCGCATCCGGGCGTAGCGCTGAACTGCCTGACCATCTGAAACAAGAACTCGCCGACGAAGCAGATGCTGAACTCACCGGCGCCGAGTTGTTGGCTGATATCGTTCAGAACCATCGGAAGCCATGATCTGGCGATTGCTCATCGCTACCGGGCCGCCTCGCTTTCGTGCCGGGCGGCCCCGGTCCCGCGCTCTAAATGAGAGAGGCCGCCAACTGAGGCGTCTGTCATTCTAAAACGCGCGCCTTTTTCTACGGGACTTCCGCCGCGCTCTTCGGGCCGATAGTCGTGCTTTCCTGACCAGGTCGCGAGCCTGTTCCAATTCGCGTATCTGAGCATTGAGGTAAGCTATCGTGTCGGTGACGCCTGCAAGGCGCCGCAGAAGAGTACTCATTTGAGACCCCATGCTAACGCTACAGCTATAGGGCACAATTGCCCTTAACGTAGGTCATCGTGGCGCACTGAAGGTTCAAATTAGGCCAGCCCTGAGCAAGCAGCGCTGGCGAACCATGCCGCGGCCGTGGTTGGGCGGGCCTTCCGGACTCACCAGCGGCCGCCCTGGAGTCGTGCAGGGGCGCGGGGCTTCGGTCCCGTGCTTTCTAATGGGCGCGATAGGCCTCGATCGCATGCGCGAGAAAAATGCAGGCGCTAGCCAAAGCCACGGCGGCCACTACTAACTCGACCATCGAACTCATCCTTACGCCACCGTCCCCGCGCTGGTTACCCCGGCATAAAAAGCCGCGTCGGTTTCAGGATCTGGTGCGGCGGCAAGCTGCTGACGCTGCTTTTTGAGCGGAGGCTCTTGCGGCGGAACTGCTGGAGCCGGCCGCGCAAATCTGGCCGCCCACCGCTGTTCGCATTTTCTTTCAAGGTCGAGAGGAATATTGCTCATATCGAAAACTCCGGGTTGTCGCCCAGGTCTCAAAGGCTTAACGCGCGAGGTCCTTTAAAGGTCCACCCCGCGAGTCAGCGCCGGCGACGCTCGGCAAGGAGGCGTAACCGGCAGCGGATTGAACGCGAGACGGTTGAAACGCTAAAAAGAGGGGCCGCCCAAGGCTTGCACCCTGGCGGCCCCTAAGGACCTGGAGGGAGTAAGCCGGGTGAGCTCTAGAACCCTCCCGGCCCCTCCAATCATGCACGTTCTGGGCCAACGTCTACGATGGCCAGGCCCATTTTCACTTGCCTCTGATGGCGTATTAATAAGGGACGCAACCCCATCCTCCTACGCGCGCTCGCCCAATGGTCGGCCTGCACGACTACTACGTTTTCGCCACTCGCTGTGAGGACGATCCGAAACGTTGGCGCTGGGAGATACGCCGCAAAAGTAAGCCTTTGGGAGTTAGGCTTACACAGGCCGGCTTTCAGTCGGACAGGGCAGCGAGCTTCGCGGGCAAGCGAGCGCTGGCAGATTTTCTGGACGCATTATCGAAAGAAGAAAGACGCTCGCGCAGGTAAAGCCGCCTCGCTTCATGCCGGGCGGCCCGGCTCAAACCTATGAACATCGACCGAAAAAGGAATTGCATCGGTACTTCTGTCGCAAGACGCTTATTGAGAAAACAATTCTGCGCGTTCTTGGCTCGCGCGTGTTTTCACACAGTCTGGGTCAAACTCAGACCTCACGGCCTCGAAATGCGACTTCCGCCATACCCCGATCAACGGACATCGCACGAGCGGCCCGATTAGTCCGTTCGGTGCCAAAGAACGACCCCGCTTCGCAGGAGCGCGCTGCGCGCGGAGGCGGTGGCGCCGATGGAGTGACGAGTTAAGCGAGAGCCGGTGACAAGCCGGGCGTCCTGTCTTGAGAATCGAGGGGTCAACCAACCTCACCTCAAG
>JBATYU010000483.1:0-9712 GCA_049674245.1 Bradyrhizobium sp.
CCAAGTGATTGGGGTTTTGCGCTAGGTCGTCCCAGATCGTCCCGCGTTCGTGGGGACGATGGAGAGGTGTAACAAACGAGCCCTAATCCTCGATCCCGTAACGATGCAGATCGTTGCCATACGTGTCGAGCCAACGCTTGGCGCGCTCGACGTGATCGCAGACCTTGTCGACCACGCGCCAGAACCGCGCCGAATGGTTCATCTCGACGAGATGCGCCACTTCGTGGGCCGCGAGGTAATCGAGCACATAGGCCGGCGCCAGGATCAGCCGCCAGGAAAACGACAGTGAGCCCGCCGAGGTGCATGAACCCCAGCGGCTCGACTGATCGCGGATCGACAGCCGCTTGACCCGGACCCCGAGCACCTGGGCGTAGGCTAAAGCCGACTTCTGCAAATCCTTGCGCGCCTCACGCTTCAGGTAATCGCGCACCCGACGGTCGATATAGTCGACGTCGCCTGCGACGCAGAGGATCTTTTCGCCGCTATCGCGCGTTTCCGTCCACACCGTGCCGCGCTCGCCGGCGCGATGCACAATCCGGTGTGCGACGCCACGCAGCGGCACTACGGTGCCGGTCTGGAAGGGTGCGGCCTTTGGTAAGCGGCCGAGACGGGCTGCGATCCAGCCGCCGTGGAGCTGCGCGAACTCCTTGGCCTCTCCGAGCGTGCCCCGCGGCGGCATGGTCAGGATGGCCTCGCGGTCGGTGGGATGAATGCGCAAGGTGTAGCGCCGCGCCCGCCGGTGCCGGCGCAACCGGATCGCGAAGAATTGCGAGCCATGTCTGACCAAAAGAGTCGAGGGTTCGGCAGGCCGCCGATAAAGGAGGGCGCGAGTAGCCATGTCTGCAAGTCCGGGGAGGAGAAGTTCGCCCGGATTCTGCCACAGCCGCCGCCAGTGAAATCGTTCGGCGCAAAAACAAATCATTTGCCCAATATACAGGGGTAGACCTGTCCGGTGCCTCTACAGGAAGGGCCTGGAACCAAAAAATTTGGCTGGAATCGGGCTCCCAGTCATCACCAAAGGATTGAATTCGCACTCATTCCTTTGACAGGCCGTCAATTCAGGGGGTTATCGGGTGGGCCGATTCGGGGCGGTCAAGACGCCAAAACCGCCTGTTTCGCCAAATGATCACCGAACGCCGCGTCTATTCGGCCGCCGCGGGCAAAGGCCTCGGAGTAGCCGCCGATATCATGAAATCGGCAATACGCGGCATGATTTCCGATTTGAAGCGTGAGCCGTTGAACACGCCGTAGTGCCCGACGCCCTTCTGCACATAGTGCACCCGGCGGTGAGCGGGGATTTGGCTGCACAATTCATGGGTCGCTTCGGTTTGCCCGAGGCCGGAAATGTCGTCGTTCTCGCCTTCCACGGTCATCAGCGCCACGCGCGTGATCTTCGAGGGGTCGACCGGCTTGCCGCGATGGGTCATCTCGCCCTTCGGCAGCGCGTGCTTGATGAAAACCAGATCGACCGTCTGCAGATAATACTCGGCGGCGAGATCCATCACCGCGAGATATTCGTCATAGAAGTCGCGGTGCTTGTCGACCAGATCGCCGTCGCCCTTCACCAGGTCCTTGAACAGGTTCTTGTGGGCGTCCATGTGGCGGTCAAGGTTCATGCTGATGAAGCCGTTGAGCTGCAGGAAGCCCGGATAGACGTCGCGCATCACGCCCGGATGCGGGAACGGCACCTTGGTGATGACGTTGCTGCGGAACCATTCGATGCCGCGCTTGGCGGCGAGATTGTTGACCGCCGTCGGATTGCGGCGGGTATCGATCGGGCCGCCCATCAGGGTCATCGACAGCGGCACGAAGGGATCGCGGCTGGCCTCCATGATGGAAACCGCCGCCACCACGGGCACCGAGGGCTGGCACACCGCGATCACATGCATGTTGCCGCCGAGCTCGTGCAGCATCTCGATCAAGTAATCGATGTAATCGTCGAGATCGAAGCGGCCTTGCGCCAGCGGAACCATCCGGGCGTCGGCCCAGTCGGTGATGTAGACCTCATGGGCCGGCAGAAAGGCTTCGACGGTGCCGCGCAACAGCGTGGCGTAGTGACCGGACATCGGCGCCACGATTAACACCCGCGGCTGCGGGCTACGCAACGGGCGCGTCAGCTTGCGATCGAAATGCAACAACCGGCAGAACGGCTTTTCCCAGACCGTGCGGATTTCGATCGGGGTGCGGATGCCGTTGACCTCGGTATCGTTGAGGCCCCATTCCGGCTTGCCGTAGCGGCGCGTGGTACGCTCGAACAATTCGCAACCGGCGGCGATGGATTTTCCGAGCTCGGTGCGCGACCACGGGTTAAGCGGATTTTGAAACAGGATTTTGGTAGCGTCGGTCACGGCCCGCGCCGGGTTGAGCGAGGCGTGCGCCATTTCGTACATCCAGTACATCGGCGTCGTCAGCGCCGGACTGCCTTCGCCCACCAGGGGGGGTGCGCCGCCAAACTCACCAATCGGCATTATCGCCCAATCCTCTTTTGCGACGCAGCATAGTGCAGAAAGCGTAATAATGCGTCAATGCAAAGATCGGTATCTCCATCCGGCTTGGCAACAGAAGGCCCCGGAAATCCACGGGAAAGTGACCTATTCGCCACCCCCGAGCAGCGTACCGTGGCGCCGGGCGCTGCGCAAAAGGGCAAGAAATGCCGCAAATGAGGCCACCAGCAGCACGCCGTTTATGGCTAACGCTGCGACCATCAGGTCGGTCCGAAATACATGATCCGTTAACAGCGATCTCATTCCCTCGAACACGTAGGTCGGCGGCAGCGACCAGGCGACATATTGCAGCCAGTGCGGCAGCACGTTCACCGGATAGTAGATGCAGGCGAGCGGCATCAGCGCGAACATCAGCGTCCAGACGATGCTCTCCGCGCCCAAGCCGTTGCGCAGCACCAGCCCGGAGACGAAAATCCCGACCGACCAGCTGGTGAAGATCAGATTGCAGAAGAAAGCGATCAGCGGCAGCCCGAGCCCATAGAAATTGAAGTGAAACAGAAACAGCGCCAGCAGGGTCATCGGGACGACGCCGATCGCAAGCCGGATCAGGCTCATCGCCATCAGCGCAAGCAGAAACTCGATCGGCTTTAGCGGGCTCATCATCAGGTTTCCGAGGTTGCGCGCCCACATCTCCTCGAGAAACGAGATCGAGAAGCCGAGCTGCCCGCGGAACAGGATGTCCCACAGGATCACGGCGCCGATCAGCGTGCTGCCGGCGCGCGCGAAGAAGCCGGCATTCTGCGCAATATAGCCCTGGAGAAAGCCCCAGGTGATGACCTGCAGCGCCGGCCAGTACAACAGTTCCAGAAGCCGCGGCCACGACGACATCAACAGATACCAGTAGCGCAGGATCATCGCGCCGATGCGATGGGGCGCGATGCCCCGGTGATGCAGGGCGAGTTGGCTCATGACACGGTCTCCTGAACGCGGCCGCGCGCGACATCGAGAAACACTTCTTCCAGCGTGGCGCGGTTATAGCGGGCCATGATGCGATCCGGGCTGTCGTCGTCCTCGATGCGGCCGCGCTTCATGATGATGACGCGGTCGCATAGCCGCTCGACTTCGAACATGTTGTGCGACGCCAACAGGATCGTTGCCTCATGCGTCTTGCGATAAGTCTCGAGGTGCTCCCGCACCCAGTCCGCGGTATCGGGATCGAGCGATGCCGTGGGCTCATCCAAGAGCAAGAGCTCGGGCTGATTGATCAGCGCCTTCGCCAGCGCCACCCGCGTCTTCTGTCCCGCCGAGAGCTTGCCATTGGGACGATCGAGGAACTCATCGAGGTCGAGATCGGCGGCGAGCTGCGCGATGCGCTCGGGCAGATTCGCAACCGCATAGAGGCGGCCGAAGATCGAGAGATTCTGCCGCACCGTGAGCCGCATCGGCATATCGACATAGGGGCTTTCGAAATTCATCCGCCCCAGCACCTCGGCAGCACCCTCGGGCATCGGATAACCCAGCACCTGGACGCGTCCGAAGGTCGGCAGCACCAGCCCCATGATCATGGCGATCGTCGTGGTCTTGCCGGCGCCGTTGCCACCGAGCAGGCCGGTGATGCTGCCCTGCCTAATCCGAAACGAGATGTCGTCGACGGCGCGGGTGGTCTTGTAGATTTTCGAAAGACGCGCGACCTCGATCGCCGCCAATCCCGACGGATCGGCCGCGGAGGATAGAAGGCGATCCGCGTCATTTTGCACCATAAGGGCCGTTCATTGGGCCATTGCCGCGCCAAGCGCAAGGGTGCGCAAGGCTCCCGCAAGGGTTTCAACGTCGGGCTGGTTTGTGATCGGCGATTCGCGGCGCTAAGTTGCGAAAAATGACCGACGTCGCCGCCTCCGATTTTCGCCATCCACGCCGCTATGTCCGTCTGGACACGATCCTGCGGCTGCGCTGGCTCGCCGTGCTCGGCCAGCTCGCCGCCATCTTCATCGTGGTGCAGGGTCTCGAATTCGACCTTCCAGTTCTCCCCTGCGTCGCCATCGTCGGCCTGTCGGCGCTGCTCAATCTGGCGCTGCAGATGGCCTTCAACACCATGCAGCGGCTGGAGCCGGCTTACACCGCGGCGTTGCTCGCGCTCAACATCGTCGAACTCGCCTCCCTGTTGTATTGCACGGGAGGTCTCGAAAACCCGTTCTCGTTTCTGTTCCTGGCGCCAGTCCTGATTTCGGCAACCGTGCTGCCGGTGCGGCTGACGATCGCTCTCGGCATGCTCGCGGTCGCCTGCGCCTCCGCGCTGGTGTTTTTTCATCTGCCGCTGCCGTGGGACGCCGACGAGCCGCTGATATTGCCGCCGATCTATCTGCTCGGCGTCTGGCTCTCGATCGTGCTTGCGATCGGGGTCACCAGCCTCTACGCGTTTCAGGTGACGGAAGAGGCGCGCAAGCTTTCCGACGCGCTCGCCGCCACTGAACTGGTGCTGGCCCGCGAACAGCATCTGACCCAACTCGACGGTCTTGCCGCTGCCGCCGCGCACGAGCTGGGCACGCCGCTTTCGACGATTTTTCTGATTTCACGCGAGCTGGAAAAATCCGTGCCGGACGGTCCGCTCGCCGGCGACCTCAAGACCCTGCGCGAGCAGGCGCAGCGCTGCCGCGACATCCTGGCCAAGATCACCCAGCTATCGGCGACCGGCGCGCCGTTCGATCGCATGAAGCTGTCGACCCTGATCGAGGAGACGGTGGCGCCGCACCGCGACTTCGGTATCGCGATCAAGGTCCGCATCGCAGTGGCCGGCGCCCCCGAACCGGTCGGCTGGCGCAATCCGGCGATCCTCTATGGCGTCGGCAACATCCTGGAAAACGCCGTCGATTTTGCACGGACCACGGTGGAGGTGAATGCGTGGTGGAACAACGATACCGTCGAGATCGTCATCTCCGATGACGGACCCGGTATTCCGCCCGACCTCTTGAACCGGATCGGCGAACCCTATCTCTCGCGCCGACGCAACGCCGACGTTACCCCAAGCGAGCATCAGGGGCTGGGGCTCGGGGTGTTCATCGCCCGCACCTTGCTTGAGCGCACCGGCGCAAAAGTCTCCTTCTCCAACCGGATTTTTCCGGATCACGGCGCGGTGGTGCAGATCGGCTGGCCGCGCGAGCGTTTTGAGGCCCGCGCGACGGACGTGGAGTCAGCACCCTGAGCGCGCGTTCCCGCTCAACGCCGGGACGGCGGATCAAGGTGATCGACTTTAGGCGGCCTTGGCAACGCCTCCTTGCCGCGCCATATCTTTCCTATCCGTCACAGGAAACCCGGCCTTGACCGTCACCGCCGATCACGCCGACCGCTCGCTCCTGATCGTGGAAGACGACAAGCCGTTCCTGGAACGGCTTGCGCGCGCCATGGAAACCCGCGGCTTCGCGGTGACGTCCTGCGAAACGGTGTCCGATGGGCTTGCGCAAATCGGCAAGGCGGCGCCGGCGTTTGCGGTGGTCGACCTGCGGCTCCGCGACGGCAACGGACTTGACGTGGTGTCCGCTTTAAAGCGCAAGCGGCCCGACGCGCGCGCCATCGTGTTGACCGGCTATGGCAACATCGCCACCGCCGTCACCGCCGTGAAGATGGGCGCGGTGGATTATCTCTCAAAACCCGCCGACGCCGACGACGTCGTCGCAGCGCTGCTTGCGACCAGCACCGAGAAATCCGAGCCGCCGCAAAATCCGATGTCGGCCGATCGCGTGCGCTGGGAGCACATCCAGCGCATCTATGAAATGTGCAACCGCAACGTCTCGGAGACCGCGCGGCGGCTCAACATGCACCGCCGAACCCTGCAGCGCATTTTGGCCAAGCGCGCGCCGCGATAGCTTGACGCGCGGACGCCCGATACGGCAGCGCGACGCGGCCAAGCTCCTGCCGGAACCGGTCGCGTCGGGTGTTATGGATCAGGTTTCGCCACCGGCGAAGATATCCTTCTTGATGACGGCGTGGACGCCCCAATTTCCATCAACCACCTGGGTGATGCCGAAGTCGACGCCAATCGTAATCAGAGAGATTGCCTCATCTTCGGTCAGCTTCTTGGTCGTCATCAGAAATTTGCGCATCTTGCGGAACGCATCGCGCAAAGCAAGGTCAACCGACGATTTCGAGTAGATGTCCGACTGCGCCTTGTCCCCTAGTTCGGTGAGATAATTGGCGAAGCTGAAGCCGTGCACCAGCCACTCGTCCTTGGTTTCCAGCATCGGATAGTCGAGGGCTTCGAGAGCCGTACCGGCGAGATCGGCCTTCTTGTGCAGGATGATCTGGAAGGTGCCGTTCAGCGAGCATTCGATTGCCGTACCGCACAGCTCGGAATCTCCCTGCGAAGCGTGCGAGTCGCCAACCGATAGCAGGCCGCCTTCGACCGCGACCGGATAATACATCGTGGCACCCTTGCCGATCCGCCAATTATCAATGTTGCCGCCGGTATAGCTCGGCGGAATCGAGTCGACGATGTCGGCCTCCTTGGGTGCCAGGCCTATTACCCCGAAATGCGGTCGTATCGGAATGCGCACATTCTTCAGGATGCCGTGGGTCTCCTTGATCGTGGAGTGATCGACCGGAACGCCAGGATAGTCGATGGTCTTATGCACGACGCCGGAAGGGTCGGTCTGCGGAGTCCATGTGAAATTATACACGGCTTTCGCCCAGTTGCGCTCGCCGGTGGCGTCGACCTCGTAGATCGTGACCACTTCGCGCGGCTTGGGCTCGGTGAGCAAGTCCTTATAGTGGAAGCCCCACCATGCGGCCGCGTTGCTGCCGAAAGCCTTTCCCGGATATTGCGGATTGGCGCAAGGCCGCGGTGCGACGTCGATAATGCGCAACTCGATGACGTCACCCTCCTCCGCGCCACGCACATAGACCGGGCCGGTGCAGATATGCACGCCAAGGCCCTCGCCGGCGCCGCGCCCGAACAGCGAGGCATCCATCGGGCCGGCGCCGCGCCGGTTTACGCCCTTCTTTTCCTTGGTCCACAGGAACACGCTTTCGGCGCCGGGATCACCCTTCACCATGCGCTCGGCGTCGTCATTGGCATGGTGGGTCAATGCCTCAATGGTGATGAAGTCGCCGGAATCGATCTCGACCTGCGGTTTCAACTTCTTGCTGAAATAGCCCCAATGCACGGTGTCGGCATTCGCCGGCAGATGGTGATAGGACCGTTTTGCGGGCTGGTTCTTCTCGGCGGCAGCCGCCATCTGCGGCGTCACCAGAGAAATGCCGCCCGCGGTCATCGCCGCCGCGCCGCCGGCCGCGGCGAAGCTGGACCTCAAGAACGACCGGCGTTCCTGATCGAGCGTTTCCTTGAACTTGCGGTGGTGCAATTCGAATTCCGGACAGTTCTTGTCGTCGCCCGCGCACATTGTATGTCTCCTGGCTTGAGCGTGCATTTTTGACGTACGCCTGATCCCATCTCAGTTCATAGTAACAGTCAAACTCGTGCGCGCTGTCGCGTTGATTGTTGGACAGCGAAATGCAGCGTTGCGCACGAAACGAAGTGAAGGAAAAACAGACTTTTGCCTACTGCTTAGGCTGCCGTGCTCAAACTTTGAGAAGCATCGACGCCGTTTGAACGCCAAGGCTTCCGCCGCCGGGCGGCGAAGCGGATTCTTTTTTGCAAAGGAGGCTAGACAGGCGGATCGGCAAATTGCCCGTCCGGCACGGCACGCTCGGATCGATTCGGGAAGTTCCGAGTTGGCGGGTTCGACCGAATGGGGTTATGAATCTCTTTAAATGCAAGCCAGAGTAGCCCCGATCAGATGGGACGCGCATGAGGTCTCGTTTTGTGAACCCGAAGCGCAGGCAGGCACGGCTGCGGACCCCGTATCTTGCCATTGCGGGTCTGGCCGCGCTGATCGCTGCAGGAGATCATGCGGGCGCCACAGACCGCAGGAGCGAACGCCAGGTCGAGTCCATCGAGTCGCGGACAGCCAGCGAGCCGATCATGGCGATCGTCTCGCTCCACAATCAGCGGGTCACCGTCTATGACGCCCAGGGGTGGACGCTTCGGGCGCCGGTGTCGAGCGGTCAGAAGGGACGCGAGACGCCAGCCGGGATCTTTAGCGTCATCCAAAAAGAAGCGGAGCACTACTCTAACATTTATGACGACGCCTACATGCCCCACATGCAACGCATCACCTGGTCGGGCATCGCGCTCCACGGCGGCGTGCTGCCGGGGCATGCGGCGTCCCATGGTTGCGTTCGGATGCCCTTCGACTTCGCAGAACGCCTGTTCGACGCGACCAGGCTTGGCATGCGGGTGATCGTGGCGCCAAGCGATGTAGCGCCCCTCGAGATCACCCATCCGGTTCTGTTCCAGCCGAAGCCGGGAGCCGGCGCCTTGGCCGCCGCCCGTACCGCAGAGGCAGATGAGGCGGCGAGGAAGGCGGATCGGGCGAAACTCGCCGCCGGGACGGCCTACCGGGAGGCCGCACAGGCCATGGTGCCGGTGCGTTCGGCGGAAAATCTAAAGCTGAGAGCGGAGGCGCAATTGGTGTCGGCCGAAACCGCGCTTGGGTCCGCTGTCTCGGCCGAGGCAAAGGAGCGGGCTGAGCGTGCCAAGGCGCAGGCAGCCGCTGGGATCGCCGAGTTGCAGGTGCAATTGGCCGCCGCAAAGGCGGAGCTGCAACCAAAGCTCGATGCGCTCACATCCGCGCGTGACGCCGCCGCCGTCGCAGAGTCCGCGCGGGTCGCAGCAGCCGAGGCGGCGCGCCAGGTGGCGCACGTGCTCGAGCCGGTATCGGTGCTGATCAGCCGCAAGACCCAACGGCTTTACGTCCGGCAGGCCTTTGAGCCTGTCCTGGAGAGTCCGGTCACGATCCTGGATGCCGATCGTCCGATTGGGACGCATGTCTTCACCGCCATCGAGCGGACCAACGACGACGGCAACATGCGATGGACCGTCGTTTCGTTGGACGACGGTCGTCACGGCGGCGCGGTCGAGCCACAGGTCCGGGCGCGCGGGGACCATGCCCGCGACGTTGAGCCGATGCCGACGGACCCGATTAGTGCAAAGAGCGCACTCGATCGGATCGTCATTCCTCAGGACGTGTTGGATCGTATCGCCGGGATAGCGCCGCGCTCTTCCCTTATCATCACCGACGAGGCGTTGAGCTCCGAGACCGGCAAAGGCACGGATTTCGTGGTCCTCTTGAGCGGCGAGCCTCAGGGAGGAATCAAGATGCGACGACGCGGTCCGGGCGACGAATTCAGTTACGCTCGCTCACGCGGTCGTATGC
>JBATYU010000484.1:0-2245 GCA_049674245.1 Bradyrhizobium sp.
GTCGGCGGGATGCATGTTCTCACGCGTCACCACTCGCGGGTCGCGAGACCGGTTAAAAGGGCAGCCGCAGGAGCGTCAGCACAGCGCCGCCGAAGGCGGGACGCGGGACCGACTGCCCCCGGCGAGCGGCTCCAGAGCGACTTCACGACTCGTTGGTATCAATTTTGCATTTGTGATATCGTCTCAATGTTGTGCATGTCGATACACGGCGTGCGCATGTTCACTGAGCCAGTTTTTTACAGAGGACGACATGGCCAAGAAAGCGAAGAAGGCAAAGAAGACCGCGAAGGCAGCCACCAAGAAGGTGGCAAAGAAGACATCAAAGAAAAAGAAATAGTCGTATTGAGAGATTGCCGCCTCCGGGTCGCAACCCGGACGCAAGCGAAGCCTCTCCAAAAGATATGAAGCATCTTTTGCAGCCGTTCGGTATCGCGGCAAGGGCAAGGTAAGATAAGGCCGGACCTTTGTGCAGGTGGCTACTGCATAAAGGTCCGGTTTTTCGTTTCCGACCCGGCGAGGGGCATGATCTGCTCTTGCGCGAAGATCGATGCCGCATGGCCGCGACGCTCTTGCGGCGCCGTTCACGAGAGCCTGGTCCGCGAATGCGGACGCGCCCACTATCGCGATTTATTTGAAGCCTGGGCGTGAGCGCAGCCGCACCTATCGCACAACTTTCTCACGCGGCCGCGCGGTCTTCTTTATCGGCGCCGCGCGCGACGATCCGTAGCGCGTCGTCCGGCAGTGGCCGCTGTAATGTCTTTGCCTCGTCCCAAGGCGCACGCATCCACACGTCGCGTTCTTCGGTGGTCAGGATCACTGGCATTGCCTTGGGGTGAATCGGCTCGACGATCGCGTTCGGCGCAGTGGTCAGAAAGCCGTAAACAAGGTGAGGTCCGGGGATTGGCAAGGCGAACCACACGACATCCTTCTTGCCTTTCACTGGTTTGGGCTCGGGCGCGTGTACGGCGAAGCTGTTGGCAGGAACCAGACAGCGGTTTTCCGGCTTCAGCCAACCGCGCCAGTGTGGCGACGCGGTGTTGCGGATATGGTGACGAGGAAGCCGCCCGCGCGTGGCGGCGGCGGCATGCCCCAGCGCATCATGGTCATTTCGCGCTCGGCACCTTCGTTACGCACGACAGGCGCAGGATAGTCAGGACTCGCGAGGAAAACTGCTTTCCACCCTAAGCCCCCCTGCCATCCCGTTTGCCGATCTCGCAGCGCCATGCCGCTAGGCGCTCGGCCGGATGGTCCTTCATCCACTCGGCGAGCTGCGGCGCACCCATCAGGCAGGACTGCATCGAGACGCTGGCGAAGTCCGAGGTGGTAACGGTCTGCTCGTGGCAATTTGCCGGAGAGGACAGACTGCAGAGCACGGCGATGATCTTGATCACGAGAGAGCCCCATCGCTGCGATGGGCATTGGCGCCGTTGACCGTGTGACCTACCGGTGCCTTGTCCGCGTGCTCGCTTTCGAGATCAGCCGCCGGGAAGATGCTGTCATATATCGCGCAGGCTTCTCGAATTAGGCGGGCTCGCTCGCGCTCAGACTTTGGGATGAATCGAATCACTTCGCCCATATTCACTCCAAACATTAGAGAACAGCTCCGTTATCAGATGACGACAATCATTCCATTTTGATCTGGGACCTCAGCCCCGACTTTGAAGCCCTGCAGGCGGTAACGAAGGAATAAAAAGCTCGTGACTGGGCCAGCCGCTCGGCGTCCCAACGTCACTAGGACGATTCGGTTTTGCACCAGGAGTGGTGTGTGAAGCTGCCCATCAGGTCACCACTCGCGTTCAGCGCTAGCAGCCGATCGAGCGAGTGCTTTCGCCGCATCAACATGTGAAGCTTGTTCAGCCCGCCGCTGGTAGTCGTCGGCAAGGGCCTTGAGCTGACCCGCAACCGCTCGGTCGGTCATGGTTTGGGCAGCGCGGAGCAAGGTCTGTGCTGTTTCTAGATATTCCTTGCCTCGTCGCGAGATCTGGAACGTCATGGAGCCCTCACCCGGCTCTCCGGCAGCTGGTTGAAGGCGATTTGGAGCCAGCCCACCCAAGTGCGGTCGCTTTCCCGGCGAGCTTTGAAGCGATCGGCGCACTTCTTGGAACAAAGCGGGGTTCTCCACGAGTAGTGCCGGACGAGACCAAACTTGCCATCGCAGACTGCGCATCGCGTGGCTCTGCCAGATCTAAGACTTTCGGAGCAGTTGGGCATTGTAGTCTCCTCTTGGTATTATCGTCGCTGCTCG
>JBATYU010000485.1:0-4331 GCA_049674245.1 Bradyrhizobium sp.
GGTCGGAGAAAGAGAACTTGTTGAAGCTGGCGGAGGGCTATCGCGGCCTCGCGGAAATGAAACGGATGGTTTTTCGCAAGGTGAATTAACTTACTCCAAAACGTGTGAGCCGCGCTATCAAGCGACGTCGCCTATCGGCACATTTGAGACACGTCGACTGTGTCGAGCAATGTCCGAGTTCAAGAGCAAAGCGGAAAACATATGCGCGCACTGAGTTCTTCTCAGGTTGACCCACAGCAGGCGTGGCAACCCTTTGGCGGAACGGAAAACGCTTCTGGTCAGTTCCTGGATCCAGGGTAGACGTCCGACCTGCTTCCCTAATATCCATCGCCCCAACGGTACTGCCACGCGATTCCGACAGCGCTGAGCTCGCTTCCTGTGCGGGTCGTAATGCCGGTGCTGGCAGAAAGCTTCAGCGAGTTCTGTCGGTCGATCGGCAGGGCGAGGGTGAAGCCAGCCCGCGTGTTCGCTTGCTCGTTGTCGCTCTTTACGCCGTTGAGGGCGGAGCGGCCGCCCGCGAAATAGATGCCGTCCAGCGCCACCCATATGCCGGACTGGAAAGTGTAGAGGATATGTCCCTGCACGGCATAGATCGGCGACTGCGAGAAGGTGTTGCCTCCGAAGAAGTCCGTGTTGTCGCTGAAAAATGTCGCGCTGGGGGCGACCTCGAATGTCCATGGACCCCAGGCCTTTGAAATCCCGAGTTCGGGTCTGAACGACCAGCGATTGCTCCCGAGGTTGAGCAGTTTGCTGTCGTCGTACTGCCCGAGCGGTGCGGAGACCTGCAGGCTCACACCAACAATGAGATCCTGCCGGTAACTCGCGAAGTCCTTCGCCGAAAGCGCAGGTGCTCCAAACAAATTGACCGAGACACGAAATCGCGGGTCACCCAAGCCCGACATCTCGCGCTCGCGCGGCTGGCCGTTCAGGAAGCCCTGTGCGGCGAAGGACGACGCCGGCACGATCACGTCGAACTTGGCCGACTGGCCCCAGACATCAAAGGACCGAACATAGGCCAGCACCCCGGCATCGGAGTGGAATTTGGCATCGGCGATTGCCGTGTCCGGGTCGAACGCTATCTTGCCTTCGGAATAGACGTAGCCCGAGATCAGAAAATTCAGTCCGACCGGCGTATTCGTATACGATCGTGGTTCCGCCTCCTGCGCTTTCGCATTTGCGAGCCCCGACACTGCCGCGATTATTCCGAACGCCAGGCAAAGCAAGAGCCGGTTCGCGCCACACGCTTCACGCGCATCGCACGTTCGATCGCCGATGATAGGCGCCTCACCGATCGCCGGTTGTAAGCCAACGCAATACCTGTTCATCGAAGTATCCTACCAACCATGCCGATCGGATCAATGGATCGGCGGCCCGGTGGCGATTCGGACTTGGAAACCAGTGTTAGGACTATCATTTCTCACATCGTCGCGCCGATAGCGAAGCGATCGAATGGGCGCAAGTTTGCTCCGAGGCATTAGTCTGGAATTGACACATTTGCGACATGCCAACTGCATCGAGCGATGTCCGCTTTCAGGGGCAACCCGGAAGTCATTTGCTCACACTGAGTTCTTCCGACTTTGACCCCAGCTCGGACATTGGCCACGACGCGCGCTTACTCACTCATCCGTGCCGCGCGAGATCGCAATCGACGCCTCGGTCTTGGTGCGGGCGCATTCAAAGTCGAGGCGGCGATAGCGCATCTTTATAGTATCGCCGCGCAGCAGCCCCATCCGCTTGATGCAGCGCGTGGCGCCCGTCAGGGTTTCGTCCTTCGTCAAGCTAAAGATGATTGCGGCAGCGCTGCTGACCAGGTCGAGGAAGGCGGGTTTTGGCTTTCGGCTGTCCGCCTTCGCATAAAGTTCGTTCTTGAAATTGCGACCGGAACAGCCCAGCGAGAGTTCCATGGCTTGCGGGTGAGACAGATAGATGGTGTTGGCGGCGGTGATGCCGACTTTGAGGCCGTCGACGTGGTCTTTGAGCTGATTGGCTATGTCGTCGCAGCGTTGGTAGGCGCGCGCCGGTGAAGCGTGGAGGGCAATCAGCGCAACAGCGGTCAGCAGGGCAAGCGTGGCGAATATCGAGTGTGCGGGCAGTTTTTTTGCCATGAATACCTCTGCACCATTGAAGCCTGCGCGCGGCGGCCTGGCAAGGTGTTGCGCTGAAACTGGTGATCGCCGATCTCCGATAGTGGCACCTTTGAGACATCCCCGCAGCCGCTTGGCATGTCTGCTTACCTGGGAAAACCGGAAGTGGATGGCTGACTGCCAAAACGACGCGATTGACCCAAAGCGGTCCTCAGCCACAACGCCAGCATCACGGTGCGCGCCAGTTCCACATCCACGCCGAAACCGTTTCCTCTTGATTCCCATAGCGCACCACCGGCACTACGGGCGGGCCGTATGGATCGATCCGGTCGTCCTGAGGGCGATAACGATATCGTGGAACAATATAAGGATCCCAGTAAGGAGTTGGCCTTACTACGGGCACCCTGACGATAAGCCTCACCCGTGGTTCACGAACGACTTTGGCCTTCCGCGCATGGGCTGCGGCACTAAACGTCCCCAGGTTACACAGCACCAGGACTGTTCCGAGAGCCAACGCTACGGTCATTATCCTCATGCCTCGGCCTCCTTGCCACAGAGTCAAATCAACGAGCACCTGAAGCGGACATTGCCGGCGGACCGGTTTCTTGCGCAGTCGCGTACAAATCACCTCAGTCGCCTACAAGCTCGATCATTCGACAGAGCGCATTCTGCATGAAAAATGGTGCGGGCGAATTTGTGCTTGCCACGAATGCGAGGCGGACGCATGAGCTTACGGCTCAACCAATTGGCGCGAATGTGCCTCAGGACGGGCCCAGAAGATAAAGTTTATCAGGTCGTGAAGCTCGCGATGGTTATCGACGCGCTGGCGGCGGAGGGAATCTCGGTGGAGGACGCACTTGCTGGCGTGGGTATATCCAGAAATGCAACGTCTTCGCCCGCCACGCGCGTCTCGCTGCATCAAATCATCGAATGTTACCGCAACGCCAATAAGCTTACCCACGATCCCCATTTTGCCTATAACGCAGGCCTGCGATTCCACTTCACCGACTATGGGATGTATGGTTTCGCCATGCTCAGCAGCACGAATTATCGCCGAACTATGCAATTCGCGATGCAGTACCATCAGCTCGCGACACCACTCGCCGAAATTGACCTTAAGGAGGCGAGCGGCTGCGGGATCTGGACAATTACTCCGATGGCGCACCCACACATTGATGCTTCCCTTTATAGGTTTCTCGTTGAAATGCAGTTCGGTATTACCGTATCGCTTCACCGCGATTTCATGGGACCCTCGTTTGCCGCGCAAGAGCTCCATGTCACTTACGGCGCGCCGGATGACGCGCCAAAGTATTCGGAGATGTTTGGATGTCCGGTGTTGTTCACCCAATGCGAGAATCAGCTTCGGTTTGGCGCGGCCTGGCTCGATCGCACGCCGAAGCTCGGAAACGAAATAACTTATTTGACCGTGGTCGAGCTATGCGATCGCCTGATGGAGGATATTCAGCTTCACCTTGGGCTTGCTGGCAAAGTTCGGCAACTCCTTCTGACCAATATGCTGCGACCGTTAAGTTTCAGCGACGTTGCAAGCAATCTAAACATGAGCGCTCGCACCCTTCGAAGAAAGCTGCGCGAAGAAAAAACATCTTTCCGCGGCTTGGTCGATGAATTGCGCATGGAAATGGCAATTAGATATCTGCGTGAAACGGACCTAACGGTCGAACACATTTCTGAGTCACTGGGCTTTAGCGACGTTGCTAATTTTAGGCAGGCATTCCGCCGCTGGACCAAGGCGGCGCCGCATAAGTTCAGGAAGATGTCCGGCGAGACTGCGGTATCCGCCTAATCACTTAAATATTGGCCGTTTTCACCAGCTCTTTGGCCGAAACCAATCTTTTTCTTAGCTCAAACTGTCGCTAAATCCTCTCTTCGGTTTGGATAGCCATGGGAGCTATCGCGAACTGCGGCTGGAGCCGCTTTACCGCGCTCACCGTCTGAGCCGAGGAACTGCACCGCATGAACGAGAGTATCCACCGACAAAGTTGGACCGCTTCTGAGCAGCAAGATCGGGTGACCGAACTCATGGAGCAACAGACGGCCATCTCGGAAGTGCTGCGCGCCATTGCGATCTCGCCGCACGACTTACAGCCTATCTTCGACGTCATCCTCGACAGCGCCACACGTCTCTGCCGAGCAGACGCAGGCAGCTTACGTCTCTCTGATGAAAGCGGCTTTCGTCTCGTGGCGGTGCGAGCGGACCCCCTTTGGGTTAGTCAGCTGTGGTCATCA
>JBATYU010000486.1:0-4323 GCA_049674245.1 Bradyrhizobium sp.
AGGCGCGGCCGGCGACCCGCAACAGGTCCGGCGCCGCCGATCGCGCGACCGGCCCACCGAGCACGCAGCCGGCGGCAAAGAAATCGTCGGCGATAAGCGTCGGCGCGACCAGCGTCTCCCATGTGAGGTAGCGGTCATCGACGATCTCGATCGCGGGATGATAGGAGTCGATCGCCTCGCCCACCCACTCGGCCGTGAACGGCTCTTCGGACGGCGCAAGGTCGCGCGCGAGCCGCACCGCGATCTCGCATTCGACGCCGACCCGGATGTAATCGGCCGCCTGCAGCGACACGCCGCTGTCGTGCACGCCCTTTTCAAACACGCCGCCGCCGCAAGGGTGCGGGATGTCGAGATATTGCTGCATCACCGCGCTGGTGCAGCCGATCTTGTAGCCCACGATGGCGCCGGCATACGGCAGCAGGAGATCGTGGACGGCGCGCTGGATCAGATAGCCGCCGGCCTCGTCCTTTGGCGCGAGTTCGACCGCGAGCGAGGCGAGCGCCGTGCGATTGCGGCGGGCGGTGGCGATGATTTGGGCCGCCGCGAGAACATTGTCCATGCGCGGGAGACTATCACCATCCCGGCCCGGCCGAACCAGGTTCCCAAACCTCTATTGCGGCATTTTGCGCGAGCCAATTGTTTTCAAAGAGAAAACGGGCAGCGCTTGAAGCAAGGCATCAAGCCGGCGCGACCGGGCCGGCCGCACCACGAAGGCCCTCATCCCCGCGCAACGGCATCGCCGTTGTCGCTGGAGGAGCTTGCGCTAGCAAGCGTCTCGAAGGATGAAACGACAGAGCGGGCTCCTGGTTCTCCCGGCGATGCGAAGCATCGTCCGGAGACGCGCGTGCCGCGCTCCTCACCATGAGGGGCACACACCGCGGTCAGCTCTACTCGTCGCGATAGACCTTTTCGCGCTTCTCGTGGCGCTCCTGCGCCTCGACCGACAGGGTTGCGATCGGGCGGGCTTCGAGGCGCTTCAGCGAGATCGGCTCGCCGGTCTCCTCGCAATAGCCGTAGGTATTGTCCTCGATGCGCTGCAGGGCGGCATCGATCTTGGAGATCAGCTTGCGCTGGCGGTCTCGGGCGCGCAGCTCGATGGCGCGGTCGGTCTCGGACGAGGCGCGGTCGGCGAGATCGGGATGGTTGACGTTCTCTTCCTGCAGCGTCTGCAGCGTGATCCTCGATTCCCTCAGGATCTCGTCCTTCCAGGCCAGGAGCTTGTCGCGAAAATAGTCGCGCTGGCGGTCGTTCATGAACGGCTCTTTTTCGGAAGGCCGGTAGTTCTTCAATTTTTCCAAGGTCAACCCATCTTTACATACAAGGCGGACGGAAAAAGCGTCCCGCCGCGCGCGCCTTATATAGCGGCGTCATGTGACAGACAATGCCGGTTGGAGGCTGGGAAATCGTGCGCCCCCAAGGGTTTCCCCTGGAAGCCTGCAGGCGAGGACGAAACCGCCGGGAACCGGCTAGAACTGCCCCGCTTTGGCCAGCTCGACCTCGACCCTGAGCTCGATCTCGGACAGCACCGTGTCGAGGCCGGGATCGCCGGAGGAAGCCTTCAGGTTGGCCGCGGCGTCGCGCAGCCGGCTCACGGTGGAGGCGTCGAAATTGCCGGACAACAGGCCCAACTTAAGGTCGTCAAGTACATCGAGCGCGCCCTTGCCGCGCTGCACCGAGCGCTTGCGCCGTTCGACCGGGTCCTCCTCGATGCCCTGCAGCGCAAGCAATGCATCGATATTGGCCGCGGCTTTCGGCGCGGCTGCGGGCCGCGTCGCCTGCGTCGAAGCCGCGTCGTCGGGAAGCGAAAAACCGGTCGAACCGCTTCGCCTGGTGTTGCCTGCGGGCGATCCGATCGTGGTGCCGTTCGGTCCGTAGATGCGCATCGTCGTGATCTCGCTGGTCGCGTGAGCGCAAGTTTCGCCGTTCTATGGTTAACGAAGCGTAAACGACCAGGCAAAATCTGCCGCGATGCGGCAGTTTCGCCGTCGCCGCGTTAGCGGCCGGTCACCGGTGCAACGAGGTTTTTATATAAAAATCAAATGGTTATTCGTTCGGCGCGAGATGGCACGGGGCTCGCATAGAAAGTGGCGGATCGCTGGTCATGGGAGTGGCGCGGTCGATCCAAGCCAAGGCCTCAGGCGGGGAGCAGAGGATGTCCAGCGTTCATTGCGCAGGAGTATTTGGGACAAGAGTGCTCGGGGCGGCCTGCGCCGCGCTGCTCGCGCTGGCGTTTTCCACAGGGCCCGCGGGCGCGACCTCCCGCATCAAGGACCTCGCCAACATCGAAGGCGTCCGGCAGAACCAGCTGATCGGCTACGGCCTCGTGGTCGGCCTCAACGGCACCGGCGATACGCTCAACAACATCCCCTTCACCAAGCAGTCGCTGCAGGCGATGCTCGAGCGCATGGGCGTC
Organism: Bradyrhizobium sp.; assembly: GCA_049674245.1. Classification (GTDB taxonomy): domain Bacteria; phylum Pseudomonadota; class Alphaproteobacteria; order Rhizobiales; family Xanthobacteraceae; genus Bradyrhizobium. Next base: position 2,414 of record JBATYU010000486.1, read on the forward strand.
AACATCCGCGGCGCCACCATCCGCACCGGCAACGTCGCCGCCGTCATGGTGACCGGTAACCTGCCGCCGTTCGGCACCCAGGGCACGCGGATGGATGTCACGGTATCGGCGCTCGGCGACGCCAAGAATTTGCAAGGCGGCACCCTGCTCGTCACCCCTCTGTTAGGCGCCGACGGCAACGTCTATGCGGTCGCGCAAGGCTCGCTCGCGATCTCGGGTTTTCAGGCCGAGGGCGAAGCCGCCAAGATCGTGCGCGGCGTGCCCACCGTCGGCCGCATCGCCAACGGCGCCATCATCGAACGCGAGATCGAGTTTGCGCTCAATCGTTTGCCCAATGTGCGGCTGGCGCTGCGCAACGCCGATTTCACCACCGCCAAGCGCATCGCGGCCGCGGTCAACGATTTTCTCGGCACCAAGACCGCCGAGCCGATCGACCCCTCTACCGTCCAGCTCTCGATCCCGCCGGAATTCAAGGGCAACGTCGTTGCCTTCCTGACCGAGATCGAGCAGTTGCAGGTCGATCCCGACCTCGCCGCCAAGATTATCATCGATGAGCGAAGCGGCATCATCGTGATGGGCCGCGACGTCCGTGTCGCTACCGTCGCGGTGGCGCAGGGCAACCTCACCGTCACCATTTCCGAAAGCCCGCAGGTCAGCCAGCCCAATCCGCTGTCGCGCGGACGAACCGTGGTGACGCCGCGCACCGGCGTCACCGTCACCGAAGACGGCAAGAAGCTGGCGCTGGTGAAAGACGGCGTATCGCTGCAGCAGCTCGTCGATGGCCTTAACGGGCTCGGCATCGGGCCGCGCGACCTGATCGGCATCTTGCAGGCGATCAAGGCCGCCGGCGCCATCGAAGCCGACATCGAGGTGATGTGATGCTACCGAGCCTCGCCAACAACGTCGGCGGCAGCCTCCCCGCCAGGGCGGCAATCCCGAGCTACAACGGCCACCCGGATTATGATCTCGCCAAGGCGCTGACAAGGGTGTCGCCGCAGGCGCAAGCCAAGGCCAAGTCGACCGCGACCGATTTCGAGGCGATGTTCCTCAACTCGATGTTCGCGCAGATGACGTCCGGCCTCAAAGGCGAAGGCCCGTTCGGCGATACGCCGGGCACCGGCATCTGGCGGTCGATGCTGACGGAGCAATATTCGAAATCCTTTGCCAAGGCCGGCGGCGTCGGGATCTCCAACGACGTCTATCGCACGCTGATCCTGCAGCAAGCCAAACGCAGCAGCCAGACCTAAAGGGAAATTCAAGATGAGCCGCCAACAACGAGATGCGCCCGCCCCGACCGCGGCCACCGCCGCCGACGCGCGCAAGCTCGCCGAAAACCTGATGGACGTCATGAGCGCGCTACTTTCCGTCATCGAGCGCGAAACCGAGCTGGTGCGCGCCGGCAAGCTGCGCGAGGCCATGGCATTCGAACCCAAGAAGAGCGAGCTGTCGCGCCGCTATGTCGGCGCGGTGACGCAGTTGAAGGCCAGCCAGAAATTTCTCGCGCAGTCGGCGCCCGAGCTTTTGACCGCGCTGCATCGTCATCACGACACCTTCCGCGCCATGCTGCAGATCAACTTGACAGTGCTGGCGACCGCGCATGCGGTCTCGGAAAGCATCGTGCGCGGCGTCAACGCCGAGATCCAGCGCCGCAATATTCCGAGCACCTACACCTCATCGGGCCGGCGCGCGGCGCCTACTCCGCGCCACATGACGCCGCTCGCCGTCAGCCGCACGCTCTGACCGGCGCCCGCCGATCCGAACAATTTTAATCAAATTCTCGCGCCGATCGCAGCGCGGGATTCACCGCGTTTTCTAACACGGTATTGATACTGGGATGGCATAGTTGCAATTGGAAGAGACCGGGATTTGACTCGAAGCAAGCCAGGAGGCTGCCATGAGTACGGATTTCA
>JBATYU010000487.1:0-1647 GCA_049674245.1 Bradyrhizobium sp.
CGGAGCGGCCCCCGGCTCGCTCGCCGAGGATGCCGAAGTTCGAGGAACTGCCGATGCCGGCACAGGCCGAGATCCGGCAGGCCCGCGGCGATGTCGAGGAAGACCATCCGCAAAAGGGCCGGATGTCGCTGTTGCAGCGGCTTGCCAATGTCGGCCTTGGCCGCCGCGACGAAGAGAGCGAGCCGCCGATTGCGGCACGCAGCTCGGGCCCGGCGATGCCGCCGCTGCCTAAGCAGCCCCGGCGCACAGGCGCCGACCAGAACCAGACGAGTGAGCCGGTATCCGAGTATGCGCGACGTCCGGCTCCCCAAGGTTTGGACGCTCATGGACGCCCGGCACCTGTTGCACCGACGCCACAGGGTGACGACCATCTTGATATCCCCGCCTTCCTGCGCCGCCAGGCGACCTGAGGCTTGTTACAATTCTGACGAACGAAAAGGTCCCGGCTTGGCCAGCCGGGACCTTCATTTTTTGTCGGGACCGCCGCCCAGGCTACCCGTCAAGCCATTGGTTTTAAATCATTAATTATTTTTTCCCGCGATCCGATGGCCGCGTCGATGGTCACCCAACGAGCCGCAATTTGGTTAAGCTTTGGCACGAATGCGGCGCAGATTGGGTAACAATCGGTAAAAAAGCGTGAGTTGGCGCTGTTTGGGGCCCTGACTATGGTCTGCCGCGACTTGGGGATTCTCAGAGCACGAATCGGCGAACGCGAACGGGATCAGGCCGATCCGATCTCTAAGTTTAAGTCATAGCGGGCGGTCTTCGAAATGAAATTTAGCCGGCAAACAACGCTTCGGTCGCAAGCAACCGTAACGGGTGTCGGCGTTCATTCCGGATTACCGGTCAGTCTGACCATCGGACCTGCATCTACCGATGCAGGTTTTATTTTTGTCCGCACCGGGCTCGACGGCGCCGACCGCGAGGTTCAAGCGGCCGCCGAATCGGTGATCGCAACCGAATTCGCGACCGTGTTGGGCGACCGCGAAGGCCCGCTCGTTTCCACCGCCGAACATGTGCTCGCTGCGCTGCGGGGAATGGGCGTCGATAACGCCACCATCGAAGTCGATGGCCCGGAAGTTCCGATCATGGACGGCAGCGCCGCTGCCTTCGTCGCCGCCATCGATCAGGCCGGGATCGTCGGCCAACAGGCCGCCCGCCGCTTCATCCAGGTGCTGAGGCCGGTGCAGGTGGCGATGGGCGATTGCTTCGGCGAATTGCGGCCCCATGCGGCCGGTTTCCGCGCCGAGGTCGAGATCGACTTTGCCAACCCCGTGATCGGCCGTCAGAAATATACGCTCGATCTCAGCCCGGAGCGCTTCCGCCGCGAGATTTCCCGCGCCCGCACCTTCGGCTGCATGAACGACTCGGCGCGGCTCTGGAGCGCCGGCTTTTCGCTCGGCGCTTCCTTCGAGAATACCGTGGTGTTCGACGAAACCCGCCTGCTCAACCCCGAAGGGCTGCGCTACAGCGACGAGTGCGCCCGCCACAAGGTCTTGGACGTGGTCGGCGATCTCGCGCTCGCAGGGCTGCCTCTGCTTGGCGCCTATCGCTCGGTGCGCGGCGGCCACAAGCTCAATCATGCGGTGCTCACGGCGCTGATGGCCGACCGCAGCGCCTGGCGGGTCGTCGAAGCCGCCGAAGTGG
>JBATYU010000488.1:0-3490 GCA_049674245.1 Bradyrhizobium sp.
GTCACGAACGCCGCGCGCCGCGGTCGCTGCCCCTAGGGGAACGTCAGGCCGAAAGCGGCCGGATCGGGCTGCTCGCCTTTCCGTGGGACCAAGAAGCGCTCCAGTCCACCCGGCACGAAGCTGAGCAGCAGGGTCGCCTGGTCGCCGACCACCTCGATCGTATGCGGCACACCGCGGGGAAGAGCCGCGTAGGCGCCCGGCCCCACCTCGACACGGGCATCGCCGACCCGCGCGATTAGCTTCCCCTGCACCACATAGAGCAGTTCGTCCTCGCGCGAGTGGGTGTGCAGCGGCGGCTCCTCTCCGGCCCGCAGCGTCCACATGACTGTGCCATATTCGCCTCCGGACTGGCTGCTCTCCACTTTCATCTCGACGCTCGAGCCTCCGCTCGAGGTCACCGTCTCGCCGCCGTGGGGCGGCGTGAGAACCGGCTGCTGGACTGACATTTGTAGACTCCTGTTTGTTGGACCCTTGTTCGACTTCGCTGTGGCGGCGAAAGGTTGCCGCTCACAACGTACCGTGAGCATGGTACTCCGCGCGGCGAATGGGAAATGACGTCACGCCATGAAGTCGATAGCCGAGCGTTATGACGGCCGTCCGCCTTCCGCATCGGGCTCGCGTGGACCCGACGCCGACTGCTCCAGCAGCTCGGTCAGCATCCTGACGGCCTCCGTTAGCTTCAGGACTTCGCGCTCACGCAGTTGGTCGATCTTCTCATGCAGCAACTCTATCTCGAGCTCCGCCTTCACATTGATCCGGTAGTCGTTCTCCGCGGCCTTGCGATCGATGTCCTGCTGCCGGTTCTGACTCATCATAATGACGGGCGCCGCGTAAGCGGCCTGGAACGAAAGCGCGAGATTGAGAAGAATGAACGGGTAGGGGTCCCAGCCCCTCATCGCACCGACCAAGTTGGCGGTTATCCAGCCAAACAGGATCCCGCTCTGGATGATGATGAAGGTCCACGAGCCCATGACGGCGGCGACAGCGTCCGCTATCCTTTGCCCCAGCGTCGGGCGCGCCGCCGTCGCGGGCTCGTCCATGGCCTGAAGCCGAAGCGAACGGCGCGCTCGTCTGAGGTCGGAGAGCAGGTCGTGCTCAGCCGGCTCCATGCCGCCGGGGTTTCCCGCCATCCCTTCTACGCTGCCAGTACTCGTTCCGCTCGATTGCGCGGTCAATTTCGTCTTTGTGCTCGTCCGGCGCGACCCAGCGCCGCGACCACCGCGCAGCTCATATCTCGGCCTTCTCGTGCTACCTGACGTCAACGCCGTTCCAGAAAGCCACGTAGCCCTTGATGTTCGCGGCCGCCGTCGACGGCTCCGGGTAGTACCACGCGGCGTCCTCGTTGGTCTTTCCGTCTACCAGCAACGAGTAGTACCTCGCCGTACCCTTCCACGGACAGCGGCTCGTCGTCGAACTCCGTTGTAGGAATTCCTTGCGGATGCTCCCGGGCGGGAAGTAGTGGTTTCCCTCGACGACGACCGTCTTATCCGACTCCGCGATCGTCGCGCCATTCCAAGTCGCCGTCGTCATTCCCTGTTCCTCGTTCCGCTACGTTGTCGCGATGACTCCGACGCTATCGCACGCCGCGGCCTCCGCGAAATAACGATCGGGAATGGATTGCATAGCGCTATGCTTCGCCGGCCACGTCACTGTGACGCCAGCGCCCCGGCCGGACGAGTTGGATGCCATCCGGAGTTCGTCGCCCCCAGCCGCCCCACTAGAGCCTGCAGCACCTTCATTCCGAGGTCGGCAGAGCAGCCGCCTCGGAAGAAACTCAGGACGAGGGGTCCGTTGCGGCGCAGCTGCTCGGAGGAGTGGAGACGGCCGTCGGCGCACGGCAGGAGGAAGTCTGGCGCGAGTTCTCCGAGCTTCAACGCGTGCGATGCCACGTCTGTATCGCGCAGCCAGCCCACGAGGTGGCTGTATGACTCCCGATCCGCGGCGCTGAATGTCGTTAACAGCTCGGTGCGAATCTGGGCGAGTGCTTTGTCGGTTTGGTTTGGCATCGGTAGGGCGTCAGGCGGCGGATCGATTGGCTAGAAGCGGTTGGCCGCTGGCGTGCGTGTCGTGGTCAGCGGGCGCGCTCGCCACCTCCGGGAGCGTTGCGTCCGGCATGCCCCGGTGGGGGACTTCGACCGACCAGTCGCGAAGCCGCGCGGCCTTGATGAAAGCGTCCAGCGCCGGCGAGTAGCAGCGCCCCTGCACAGCTAGCAGCCGCACCTTCCGCGAAACCGGGTCGCCTTCGAGCGGGATGGTCTTGAGCGTCGGGAGGCGCGGCATGTGCTCGGGCGCGAGTATCACGCCGAAGCCAGCCGCGGCCATGTGCTGCAGGTGCAAGTCGTGACCGCTGCAGTGCCCGAGCTGGAGCGGTTTCTCGGGAAAACACGACCTTTGTATCTTCAGCGCGACGTCGCATCCGGCGCGCTCCAGCAAGACGGTCTCGCGGAGGTCGTCAATGCCGATCGAGGGACGGTTTGCGAGCTGGTGTGTCGGCGCGAGAACCGCGACGTAGCGCTCCTCGAACAGCGACCAGTCGTCGATGCGGGCTGGTATGTCCTGCACGTCCCCGACCATTGCGGCGTTGATCTCCCCCTCAAGCAAGAGGTCGACGAGCTTCTCCGCTGCGCCCTCGCGCAGCTCGACGTGAAGTCCAGGGACGAGCTTTGCGATCTCCGCGATCGGATTGAGGACGAGCGACACCGAGATGGAAGGGGCGAGGCCGATCTTCAGTGGCGCAACCTCCTTGCGTTGGAACTCTTGGGCTCTGCGGCGCACCCCCTGTGCCGAGGCCAATGTGCGCTCCAGCATCGGAAGGACTTCCTTCCCAAGGTCCGTGAGCTGCGTCAACTGGCGCTCGCGGTAGATCAATTGGCCGCCGAGCTCCTGCTCGAGCTTCTGCACGCCCTTGGTCAGGGCGGGCTGCGTGACATTGCACTGCTCGGCTGCGCGGGTGAAATTGAGTGTGGACGCGACTGCGAGGAAGTAGCGAACTTGATGAAGCTCCATGGGTTGTTCTCCGTCAAGTTGCTGCGGACTATACTGACGAGCTTTGCGGCGCCCTATCCGGACTCGGGCGCTCGTGGTCGTTCACCAAGATGGAAAAGGCGACCTCGGTGACTGTCAACGGCCGCCTGGTCGTCACCTTCAACGAGGTCGGGTTGGCGATCAAATCCTGCTTGCTGACCAGCTCTCCGTGGCGTTCAAGCAAAGCAATCAGGATTTCCAGAGCGCGACTTCCAAGAGGCACGGGCTCGTCGCCTTCCAGCAAAAGGAACTGCGTTCGAAGCAGGCGAAACGATCCGAACGAAACTTCTGTTGGCGTTGCGCCGGCTGGTTCGGTTCGTTTCTCGAAGAGTGGCCTGGCCGCATCCGGACGCTGAACGGCGCGTCCGACGTCAAGCTCCGGTTCGAGATGAAATTGCTCCAGGCGTCCGAAAGCTGCAGTCGATCGCATAATGACCTCGCTTGCTTTTGCAAGGCTAATCCCCGC
>JBATYU010000489.1:0-5059 GCA_049674245.1 Bradyrhizobium sp.
GGCTTTTAATGCGCATCGCGGTCATCGGAACGGGAATTGCCGGCAATGCCGCGGCGTGGATCCTCTCCAAACGCTATCCGGTCACCGTCTATGACCGCGAGTTTCGGCCGGGCGGGCACAGCCACACCGTCACCATCGACTACGACGGAGAACAGGTCGCGGTCGACACCGGCTTCATCGTCTATAACGAACTGAACTATCCTGATCTCACGGCGCTGTTCAACCATCTTGGCGTCGAGACCATCGAAAGCTCCATGAGCTTCGCCGTCACCGCCGATGCCGGGCGCTTCGAGTGGAAAGGTGGCGGCGACAATTGGCTCGAGACGGCAAAGGGTCTGTTCGCGCAGCGGAGAAACCTGCTGTCGCCTTCCTATCTCTGGATGCTGCGCGATATCCTGACCTTCAATCATCAGAGCAGAGAGGATTATGCGGCGGGCCTACTGGGCGGGCTGACGCTCGGCGAGTATTTTCGCAAGCGCCACTTTGCTCCACGGCTCTTGACCGACTACCTCGCGCCCATGGGCGCCGCGATCTGGTCGGCGCCCTCGAGCGAAATGCTGGACTTCCCCGCCGAGAACTTTGTCGCGTTCTTCAATAACCATCGCCTGTTGCAGTATGACCGTCCGGTCTGGCGCACGGTGAAGGGCGGCAGCCGGCATTATGTCGAGAAGCTGACGGCGGCGTTTCGCGACCGGCTCCGCCTCGGGTGCGCGGTGACGGGACTCGAGCGGACGCCGCACGGCGTCGTCGTGCATGACAGTCACGGCAGGAAAGAGACTTACGATCACGTGGTCATCGCCGCCCACAGCGACCAGGCACTCTCGATGCTGACGGACGCCGACCAGCGCGAGCGCGCCATTCTCGGCGCCATCGGCTATGCGCCCAACGCGGTCTATCTGCGTCGTGACGTCAGGCTGATGCCAAAGCGCAGGTCGGCCTGGGCATCCTGGAATTTCCTGCGCTGGCCGCGCGAGGGCACGGTCGAGAACGATGTCGCGGTGACCTATTGGATGAACAATCTGCAGGGCATCGACGTCGACAAGCCGCTATTTGTCAGCCTCAATCCGCCGGTCGAGCCGGCGGCCGCATTCACTTTCGGCAAATACATGTGCGAACATCCGCAATACAAGGCGGCGGTCTTTGCGGCGCAGAAACGTCTCGGCGAAATTCAGGGACGGCGGCATACCTGGTTCTGCGGCGCCTGGACCGGATATGGCTTTCACGAGGACGGACTAAGGTCCGCGCTGGCGGTTGCGGAATCGCTCGGCGCCGTCGCGCCCTGGCGCGAGCCACCGCCCGAGCTGGCAGAGGCCGCGGAGTAGCAATGCAAGACCAACCACCAAGGCAGAGATGCCGGGCGACGCCCCCGAGGCAGCGGCGCTTTATTTTGGCGAGGTGATGCATGCGCGCCTGAAGCCGATCGGTCATCGCTTCAGCTATCGCGTCATGAGCCTGTTGATCGATCTCGACCGGCTCGCCGAAGCTAATAGGCAATCCCGCTTGTTCGGCGTCAATCGCGCGGCGCTCTACAGCTTCCACGAAGCCGACCACGGCGAGCGCGACGGCTCACCCTTGCGCGCCTATGCGCAACGCTGCGCGGCAAAGCATGAAATCGACCTTGCCGGCGGGCGGGTGTGGCTGCTGTGCTATCCCCGGCTGCTCGGTTACACTTTCAATCCGCTGTCGGTCTATTTCTGCTATCGCGCCGATGGCGCGCTTGCGCTCTTGATCTACGAAGTCCGCAACACGTTTGGCGACATCCATGCTTACGTGCTCCCGGTAAAGCCGGGCGAGATCAGCGCCGCCGGCATACGGCAGCATCAGGACAAGCTGTTCTACGTCTCGCCCTTTGTCGAGATGGCGATGCGCTATCATTTCCACCTCTCCCCGCCGGGCGAGAACGTCAAGCTGCGCATCCTGGAAACCGATCGTGAAATCCCCCTGCTCGCCGCGACCTTCCATGGCCGACGGCGCGCGCTGACGACGCGGGCGCTGCTGCGCTCGTTCTTCGCGCTGCCGCTGGTCAGCTTAAAGATCGTCACGGCGATCCATTGGGAAGCGCTGCGGCTTTGGCTCAAGGGCGCGCGTTTGGTGGCGCGCCCAAATCCCGCAACCGCGAGCGCCGGCAATGTCGCGTCAAATACTACCTCCAATACCGTCTCCAATAGTGCCTTGGCGAGAGACAAAAGCCGCGCTTATATTGGGTCGGAGCTGACCGCCCGCAGAGGGCGCGCTCTGCTCCAGTGACAGCGGTTTTTTGGCATGGCGGAGTTGATTTCGGTAACCCCTGACAACCTCGAGACGGTGCTTGCGGACTTGCCCCGGGTCGTCCGTTTGGCGCTCGGATTTGGCTCGCGTCTGCGGCGCGGCACGCTCGACGTAACCCTGCCCGATGGTCGCGTGATCCGGCTGGGCGGGATCGAGCCCGGTCCTTCGGCGGCGATGAAACTCTACAATTATGGCTTTGCGTCGCGCCTCCTCAAGGGCGGCGATATCGGCATCGCCGAGGCCTATTTGCACGGCGACTGGGACACGCCTGATCTTACGCAATTCCTCTATCTGTTCTGCGTCAATCACGATCTCATTCAGGCGATGCTCGGCGACAAGCCGCTGATGCGCTTTGTCCAGGTCGTCCGGCATTGGTTCAATCGCAATACCAAGCGCCAGGCCCGCCGCAATATTTACGCGCACTACGACATCGGCAACGCGTTTTATTCGGCGTGGCTCGATCCGAGCATGACCTATTCCTCGGCCCTGTTCGAGGGTGACACGTCCGACCTGACGGCGGCGCAAAACAACAAGTACCGCAGGCTCGCCGAAGCCATCGATCTGCAACCCGGCCAGAAATTGCTGGAGATTGGATGCGGCTGGGGCGGCTTTGCCGAATATGTCGCAAAGACCTTCGGCGCCAAGGTCGTTGGATTAACCATCAGCATGGAGCAACGCGATTTCGCGCAAAAGCGCATCCACGACGCCGGTCTCAACGAAAGGGTCGAAATCCGGCTGCAGGACTATCGCGACGAGCGCGACCAGTACGACCGGATTGCTTCGATCGAGATGATCGAGGCGGTCGGCGAACAATTCTGGCCGAGATATTTTTCGCAATTGCGTGATCGTCTGTTGCCGGGCGGGCTCGCCGGCATTCAGGCGATCACCATTCAGGACAGCATGTTCCAGACTTACCGCCGCGAGGTCGACTTCATCCAGCGCTATGTTTTTCCCGGAGGCATGCTGCCGTCGCCGCAAGTGCTGAAATCGCTCGGCGAGCGCTTTGGCGTTCCCGTCATTCGCGAGCGGATATTCGGGCAAGATTATGCCAAGACACTCGCGAGCTGGCGCAATAATTTCCGCGCGGCCTGGCCGAACCTGATACGGCTCGGTTTCGACGACCGGTTCCGGCGGCTATGGGAGTATTATCTCGCCTATTGCGAAGCGGGATTCCTCTCGGGAAATATCGACGTGCGGCAGGTCGTGTTTGCGAAGTCGAGCTAAACTTCGCCGCACTGCAAAAGCCGTCCCCTTTTGCCGATCACGCGGCGCATAATCCGCCAAAGTGTGGGCGGTTTGGCGAATAGATTATGCGTTCTTACATTTAGAGCGCGATCGGATGCAAAACCGGCTTCCACTTTTGCTGATCGCGCTCTACCGTCGCGCCCGATCTGGCACTGGCGAAGATTTTCTGACATGACCATTTACAAAGACGTCGTCGAAGCGATCGGCAACACGCCGCTGATCAAATTGAAGCGCGCTTCTGAAGAAACCGGCTGCACCATTCTCGGCAAGGCCGAGTTCATGAATCCCGGGCAGTCGGTGAAAGACCGCGCCGGCAAATGGATGATTCTCGAAGCCGAGAAGCGCGGCGACCTCAAGCCCGGCGGCCTTGTGGTGGAAGCGACCGCAGGCAATACCGGGATCGGTCTTGCGGTGGTGGCGAGCGCGCGCGGTTACCGGACCTTGATTGTGATTCCGGAAACCCAGAGCCAGGAAAAGAAGGACATGCTGCGGCTGTGCGGCGCCGAGCTGGTCGAAGTGCCGGCGCTGCCCTACGCCAATCCGAACAACTATCAGCGTGTCGGGCGGCGGCTGGCCGACCAGCTTCGCAAGAATGAGCCGAACGGCGTGTTGTTCGCCGATCAGTGGAACAACCTGGATAACGCAAAGGCGCACTACGATTCGACTGGCCCGGAAATCTGGCAGCAGACCGGCGGCAAGCTCGATGGCTTCGTCTGCTCGGTCGGCACCGGCGGTACGCTGGCGGGCATCAGCCGATATTTGAAGGAAAAAAACAGCGGCATCGTCAACGCCTGCGCCGATCCGCCGGGCTTCGCGATGTACGAGCTGTTCAAGCACGGCACCGCCAAATCGACGCCGGGCGACTCGATCACCGAAGGCATCGGGCTCGGCCGCGTCACGTCCGTGATCGAGACCGCGAAGGTCGACGACGCTTTCCTGATTCCGGACGAGGAATCCGTGAAGGTGATCTACGAACTGCTCGAGCACGAGGGCCTGTGCCTCGGCGGCTCGACCGGCGTCAACGTTGCCGGCGCGATCAGGCTCGCAAAACAGCTCGGCCCGGGCAAGACCATCGTCACGATCCTCGCCGATTCCGGCAACCGCTATCAGTCAAAGCTGTTCAATCCGGATTTCATGCGCTCAAAGAACCTGCCGGTGCCGGCATGGCTGGAGAAGCGCAGCAAGGTCGACGTGCCGTTCGAAAAGGTGTGAGCGGGCGAATAGCGAGTGGCGAATAGCGAATGGAAACCCTAATCGCCACTCGCTAATCGCCATTCGCCACGTCGCCTCCCTATTCGCTACTCCCTGTTCGCCAGCTTCAGCGGATGCGAACCCTGCCGGGCGGCGGATCCGCGGTGCGTGTCGCCTGGGGGGCAGTGCGTGTGGCATTATCCGAGCTGAACAGGGTGAACGTTGCGGATCGGTCGGCGCGGGACAGCACCAGATCGCTTCGAGTTATCGCGGTGACCGTCCATCCCGAGACGTCGTCGCCCGGCCGCACGCCAATGATTCGGTCCGTCGCTCCCGTGGCGATGTACGCGCGTGC
>JBATYU010000490.1:0-2161 GCA_049674245.1 Bradyrhizobium sp.
GTTGTTCGGCGAGCCCGATGCGAAGGGTCAGCGGCCGTCGATGGAGGCGATCGCCGAGCGTTTGCAATGGTGGGCCGAATTGTTCGAGCCGCCCTGCGCGGGTTTTGCGGCCTCGCGCGAGGAGGCCTATGCGTTCGCCTCAGCGGGTGCGGATTTCGTGCTGGTCGGCGATTTCGTCTGGGCCGATCCGCGGGGTGCACCCGCGGCGCTGGCGGATGTCGAGCAGGCGATCCGGCAGGCCTGCGCCGCGACGCCTGAAAAGGCCGGACAGGAATAGCGCCGGCCATGAAGCGCCTGCGGCCGATACTCATCCTGGCAAGCCTGCTGATGCTTGCGGCCAATGCCGCGGCGCAGATGTCGCTGACGCCGCCTCCGGCCGAAAAACCTGCCGAGAGCAAACCCGCCACTAAAAAGGAAACGGCGAAGGCAAAACCGCCTGCGCCAGCCAAGAAGCCCCCGGCGCCGTCAGCAGTGCCGAAACCCGGGCCGCCCCCGGCCCCGCCGGCCGCGACCGTCATCCCGGCGCCTGCGCCCGACAACCCCAATGCCGATCTGGTCTACGGCGCCTATCAACGCGGGCTGTACAAGACCGCGTTCGATCTCGCGGTGCCGCGCGCGCAAGCCGGCGACACCAAGGCGATGACGATGCTTGGCGAACTCTACGCCAATGCGATGGGCGTCAAGCGCGACTATGCGAAGTCGATCGACTGGTACAAGCGGGCTTCCGACGGCGGCGACCGCGAAGCCATGTTCGCGCTCGCCATGCTGCGTCTCGGCGGGCGTGGCGGACCGGTCGACCGCGAGGCCGCCGTAAAGCTGCTGGCGTCGTCGGCCAAGCTCGGCGAACCCAAGGCGGCCTACAATCTGGCGCTGCTCTATCTCGACGGACAGACCTTGCCGCAGGATCTCAAGCGTGCCGCCGAGTTGCTTCGGCTCGCCGCCGACGCCGGCAATCCGGAAGCGCAATACGCGCTGGCGACCTTCTACAAGGAAGGCACCGGCGTCGAGAAGGACGTCGAAAAGTCGGTACGGCTGCTTGAGGCGGCTTCGCTCGCCGACAATCTCGACGCCGAGGTCGAATATGCGATCGCGCTCTTCAACGGTACCGGCACGCCGAAGAACCAGGCCGCGGCGGTGGCGCTGCTGCGCAAGGCTGCGAGGCAAAACAGCGCGATCGCCCAAAACCGCCTGGCGCGCGTTCTGGTCTCGGGAATGGGCGCACCGATGGACAAGATCGAGGGGCTGAAATGGCACCTGGTCGCCAAAACCGCCGGCAAGGGCGACCCTGAGCTCGACGAGGTGCTGGCTCAGCTCAGCCCGGAGGATCGCGCCAAGGTCGACGCGGCGGCGCGCCGATGGCTCGGCACCAAATGATCCGGCTTGACCTTGGGGCGACCGCAGGGCACCCAGTCCTGCGTCGATGACGGCATTGAGCCGTTTCTTTCATTTCATAGACCGAGCTCATGCTGCATTCAGCCGTCATCAACGTCATGGTCAAGGCCGCGCGCCGCGCCGGCCGCAGCTTAAAACGCGATCTCGGCGAAATCGAGCATCTGCAGGTGTCGCTGAAGGGGCCGGCCAATTTCGTCAGCCTCGCCGACAAGCGTGCCGAAGAGATGCTCTATGACGATCTCGCCAAGGCGCGGCCCGGCTACGGCTTCATCGGCGAGGAAGGGGGAAATCGCGAAGGCCAGGACAAGAGCCACACCTGGATCGTCGATCCGCTCGACGGCACCACCAATTTCCTGCACGGCATTCCGCAATTTGCGATCTCGATCGGCCTGCAGCGCGAGGGCACGATGATCGCGGGCGTGATCTACAATCCCGCCAACGAAGAGCTCTATCTCGCCGAACGCGGCAAGGGCGCCTTCCTCAACGATCAGCGGCTGCGCGTCGCCGGCCGGCGCAAGCTCAATGAATGCGTGATCGCCTGCGGGCTGCCGCATATCGGCCGCGGCGACCACGAATTGTCGCGCCTGGAGATGGCCGAAATCCAGAACAAGGTGGCGGGCCTGCGCCGGTTCGGCGCGGCGGCGCTCGACATGGCGTTCGTCGCCGCAGGGAGACTCGACGGCCACTGGGAGCGTAACCTGCAGCCCTGGGACATGGCTGCGGGGCAGATTATCGTGCGCGAATCCGGCGGCATCGTCAGTGGCATGGA
>JBATYU010000491.1:0-3010 GCA_049674245.1 Bradyrhizobium sp.
GTCATGTGCCGGCGCAAGCGACGGACTGGATCTATGTTGATGGGTACCCTCCGCTGAAGCGCTAGGCGGTCTAGAAGCCGTCACCGGAGTGACGAGCGGCGGGCCATATAGGAGAGGTCACCGAAAATGATCATCGCCGGCATCGAGGCCATTCCGTTGCGCATCCCGTTCAAGGCCGGAACCAAATCTGATGCTTCTGCCTGGGGCGATAGCAACTTGCCGGCTGCGGACTCGTTGCTCGTCAAGGTCACGACGGACCAGGGATTGGTCGGGTGGGGCGAGGCCTTCGGGTTTCGAGCAGTCGCTTCCGCCAGGCTCGCCGTCGACCGACTGATTGCGCCGCTTTGTATCGGCCAGGACGCAACGCGGATCGGGCCGCTGATGCGGGCGGTCCAGAAGAAGCTGCACGTCTTCGGGCGGGGCGGCGTCCTTGCCTTTGCCATCTCGGCGGTCGACATCGCCCTTTGGGATATCGCGGGAAAGGCCGCCACTGCGCCGCTGTGCCAGCTTCTGGGGGGCGGTGCGGCCGAGCTGGACCGCTATGCGAGCCTGGTCCGCTATTCGGAGCCTTCGCTTGTTCGCGCCGCCGTTCGGCAGGCGATCGAAGCAGGATTTCGCACGCTTAAACTTCATGAGATAGAGCTTCCGGCCATTCGCGCCGCCCGCGAGGAAGCCGGTCCCGACATCGAGCTGACCCTCGACGTCAATTGTCCCTGGACGTTGTACGAGGCGCGCCAAATAGCGGAAGAACTCAAAGCGATTGACCTGAAATGGCTGGAGGAGCCGCTCTGGCCGCCAGAGAATTTTGACGGTCTCGCGGAGTTGAGGAAGTCGAGCGGCATTCCGATCGCGGCCGGCGAGAACGTTTACACGCTGATGGATTTCGAGCGCCTGCTGACCGCCGGGGCAGTGGACTTTGTTCAGCCGAGCCCGGCCAAGATGGGAGGCATCAGCGAATTGCGCAAAATCTTTCCGCTCGCCGCCATCCACAACATCCCAGTGATGCCGCACTCCTTTTACGATGGCCCGGGCTTGCTGGCGGCGATTCATGCGACTGCTGCGCTAGGAACGGATGATTCCATGATCGAGTGGCGCTGGTTCGATCTGGAGGCAACGATTTACGGCGACGTGCTGAACACGCAGGGCGGCCGGATCTCGGTGCCCCAGGGCCCGGGCCTTGGAATTGATCCGGATCCCGATGTCATCAGGGCCTATCGCTGGAAATAGGGCATGACCGAAGCCTACGAGATCATCGAGCATAGCTACGACGTGGTGATTGTCGGCGCCGGCGGCGCCGGGATGCGCGCTGCGCTCGGCATGGCCGCATCTGGACTGCGGACCGCTTGCGTCACAAAAGTGTTTCCGACGCGCAGCCATACAGTCGCCGCGCAGGGCGGCATGGCGGCCTCGCTCGGCAATATGGGCGACGGCGACAATTGGCGCTTTCACATGTACGACACGGTCAAGGGCTCCGACTGGCTCGGCGACCAGGATGCGATCGAATATATGTGCCGCGAGGCGGTACCCGCGGTGCTGGAGCTGGAACATTTCGGCGTTCCGTTCTCTCGCACCGAAGAGGGCAAGATCTATCAGCGTCCCTTTGGCGGCCAGACCATTGGCTATGGCAAGGAGATGGCGCAGCGCACTTGCGCGGTGGCCGATCGGACCGGCCACGCCATCTTGCATACGCTCTATCAGCAGTGCCTGAGGCACGGTACCGAGTTCTTTGTCGAATATCTGGCGCTCGATCTCCTGATGGATGAGGATGGCACCTGCCGCGGCATGCTGGCTTGGAACGTGGAAGACGGAACGCTGCATCGCTTCCGTGCCCATCGCACGGTGCTGGCAACCGGCGGCTACGGCCGTGTCTACTTCTCCTGCACGGCGGCCCATACCTGCACCGGCGATGGCAATGCCATGGCGTTGCGTGCCGGACTGCCGCTCGAGGACATGGAATTCACCCAATTCCATCCCACCGGCATCTACGGCTCCGGCTGCCTGATTACCGAAGGCGCCCGAGGCGAGGGAGGGTATCTCACCAATTCGGAGGGCGAGCGCTTTATGGAGCGCTATGCGCCGAGCGCCAAGGACCTGGCCGGTCGGGACGTGGTCTGCCGCTCGATGACGATTGAAATCAACGAGGGGCGGGGCTGCGGCCCGCACAAGGATCATATCCTGCTCCATCTGGAACACCTCGGCGCGGAGTTGCTGCATCAGCGGCTGCCCGGCATCAGCGAGACCGCGAAGATCTTTGCAGGCGTTGATGTGACGCGTGAACCGATCCCGGTGCTGCCGACCGTCCACTACAATATGGGAGGCGTGCCGACCAATCTGCATGGCGAAGTCGTCACCATGCGTGAGGGTAATCCCGAAACGGTCGTCCCCGGATTGATGGCAATCGGTGAATCCGCCTGCGTATCGGTCCACGGCGCCAACCGGCTCGGGTCCAATTCGCTGCTGGACATCATCGTGTTTGGCCGCGCCGCGGCGTTGCGGGTCGTGGAGTCGGTTCGGCCCGGCGAAAGTCATGTCAATCTTCCCAACGAGGCAACCGACCGCGCCATCGCCCGGCTCGACCGGATCAGGTGGTCGAAGGGCAAGACCGGCGCCGGAGCCATCCGGCTGGCCATGCAGCGGACGATGCAGCGGCACTGCGCGGTGTTTCGCGACGGCCCGTTGCTCGACGAGGGGCGGAGCAAACTCGACAGCGTCATCAGGATGATGCGCGATGATCTCAGCGTCACCGATCATTCGATGATCTTCAACTCGGATCTCGCCGAGACGCTCGAACTTGACAATATGCTCGCCCAGGCGAGCGTCAGCCTTCATTCGGCGATCGGCCGGACGGAAAGCCGCGGTGCACATGCGCGGGAGGACTTTTCGAAGAGGGATGACCAGAATTGGCTCAAGCATACACTGTGCTGGCTCGATGCCGGCGGCGTCCGGCTCGACTACAGGCCGGTCCATCTGCAACCGCCCTCGAACGATGTGGCGACGATACCTCCAAAGG
>JBATYU010000492.1:0-8113 GCA_049674245.1 Bradyrhizobium sp.
TTCGGCGGCTGCTTGGGTTTTCCGTCGGGACCGAGCTCTTCCTTTGCCTGCGCCACCACCAGCGGCGCGCCTTGCGCATGCGATGGCGAGCAAGCGAATTGCATCGCTGTGAGGGCTGTCGTGGCAAGCAGCGCGAGGCGAAGTTTAGTCATGATGGTCTTGGTCTCCAGGGAAAATCTTGGCAAAAAGAGGTCGTTCTGCCGAACCTGTGGGCATCACGATCAACGGCCAGCCATTAGGCCGGATTGTGGCGGGTTACCAACGCAAAACGCTTTTTATTTCGTTCATGCAATGGGTTGCATGCGCCCCGTTCATTGCCCATTCAGGCGAGGGCTTCAAGTCGACGTACATATTGTCCCCCTGCGGCAGGCTTGAGCAAGGAAAGGTAATCGGCGCTACGGGCGCAAGTTGCGGGAATCGACAACGGCGTGGGGATTGCGATGTTCCCTTATACATTCCTTGTGCGGCAAATATTGGAGCCGGATCACTCCGGCTTGTGGCACACGGCCTCGATGTTGTGTCCGTCGGGGTCGAGCACGAAGGCGCCGTAATAGTTGGCATGATAATGGGCGCGAATCCCCGGCGCGCCGTTGTCGCGGCCCCCCGCGGCGATAGCCGCCTTGTAGAAGGCGTCGACGACGGCGCGATCCTTGGCCACGATCGCCACATGCAGCGGTTTGTCCAATCCGCCTTCGCCGCCGATCCAGAAATCCGGCTTGCCCTTGGCGCCAAAACCGGCGGCGGGGGCCTCTCCGGGCGGCCGGTCCTGCATCATTTCCATCACGAGGCCATAGTCGAGCGGCGCCAGCGCTTTCAGATAGAAAGCTTTCGAGCGTTCAAAGTCAGAGACCGGAAAACCGATATGGTCGATCATCGAAACCTCCAGGTTTGGGAGAAAAATCTGGTGAAGCGGATTTGACGTTCGCTAACGTTTTGCCGCGATTCGTTCATGCCAACGTCAAATCCAAAGCTCCACTAGCCGCGCAACAACAGCGTGTTGCTGCGCGTCTTGCCGGTCTCTGCATAACCACGCGCCCGCATGTCGGCGATGCAGTCTTCCAGCCACTGATCGCGCGACAGATGTTCGATCACGACCGCGCAGGGCCACAGCGTTGGTCGCGCCTCCTTGAAGAAGCCGGTCAGCACGCGATCTTCAAACCCCTCGACGTCGATCTTCAACGCGTCGATTTTCGATACGCCGGCTTCCTCCAGGATGCGCTGCAGCCGCCATGACGGCACCCTGATGGCGTCTCTCGCGGCGGCACCCGTGACAATGCGGCTGGCGCCGAGATTGTCGCCATCGGTCTCGATCATCAATTCGCCGTCGGCGGGCCCGGCGGCCGCGGCGACAAGATTGACCTGCGTGAAGCCAGATGCGGCATTGTTGAACGAAAGCCGAGCGAAGGTGACGGGATGCGGCTCGATCGCAATCACCCTGCCATTGGCGCCGACGTGACGCGCCAGCACCATCGCGTAGGTGCCGACATTGGCGCCGACGTCGACGAACACGCCGCCGGCGGGCGTGTGCGCGCGCAAGAATTCCAGCTCTTCGAGATTGTAGTCGGGATTGAACAGGGCGCCGCGCTCGGTGGCGCTGGCCTGATGATGGAAACGGAACGAGGCGCCCTGGTACGCCACATCGAGCGGGCCGCTGCGGAGCAGATTGACCAGCCGCGACAGCATCGGGCGGAACGCGCCACGCTTCAAGCGGGTGCGTTGCGCTAGCGAGATGACAACGGCTTGCGCCGCATTCGGCGCGAGCGCGCCAAACGGCGCGGGCAAGGGATCATCGTCGGGAACCAAGCGGGCATCCTCGTGAAGCGGCGTAAACGGCGCATGCATAGCCGGTTTTGCCCATGACTCCAACGCGGACAGGCTGCAACGCTGACGTGCGGCTCACTCGGCCGCGTTGTCGGATAGCTTCCTGCCGCGGCCGATCTTTTGCAGGACGCGCGAGAGCTGATCCGCGGAATACGGCTTTTGCAGCACCTCGAAGCCGTAAGCGCCGCTCTGCGACAGCATGTGACTATATCCGCTGGTCAACACGATCGGCACATCGAATTGGCGGCGGCGGATTTCCTGGGCGAGATCAAGGCCGGTCATCTCCGGCATCATCACATCGGAGAAGACAACGTCGAACGCACTGGCGTCGCGGGTCAGCTCGGCCAGCGCATCCATCGCATTGTCGACGAGCGTCGTGGCATAGCCGAGCTCGGTCAGCGCGTCCGCCGCAAACCGGCCCACCTCGATATTGTCTTCGACCACCAACACCGACATGCCGTCACCGCCGAGCAGCGGCGATTCGTCGGAATGCAGCCGTTGCGGACGATCGATGCCGGGGACGCGCGGCAAATACAGCGTGAAGGTGCTTCCCTTGCCGACTTCGCTTGCGACGATCACTTCGCCGCCGGATTGTTTTGCGAATCCGAACACCTGCGACAGCCCAAGCCCGGTGCCTTGCCCGACTTCCTTGGTGGTAAAGAACGGCTCGAAGATGCGCTCGAACCGCTCCTGCGGGATTCCGACGCCGGTGTCCTGAACCGATACTGCCACAAAGCCGTGCGGGGCCCTTGGTTGCACGGCCGGGCCGGGAACGGCCGCCGCCCCGTTGACGTCTATGGTGAGCCGGCCTTCGCCGTTCATGGCATCGCGGGCATTGACGGCCATGTTGATTAGCGCGGTCTCGAACTGGCCGGCGTCGCTGTAGATGAAGCAGGCCTCTTCAGGCAGGCGCATCACGATCTCGATCGGCGAGCCCGTCAGCGTTCCGATCATGTCGCGCAGGCCTTCCACGCATTTGCCGACGTCGAACAGTTCCGGTTTTAGGGTTTGCCGCCGCGCAAAGGCGAGCAGTTGGGCGGTCAGCTTGGCGGCGCGGTCTACCGTGTTCGAGATCGCATCGACATAGCGCTGCCGCCGTTCCGCCGAAAGATTGGGCCGCTGCAAAAGGTCGACGGAGGAGCGGATCACAGTGAGCAGATTGTTGAAGTCATGCGCGACGCCGCCGGTGAGCTGTCCCAGCGCCTCCAATCGCTGGCCGTGCTTGAGCGCCTCTTCGGCTTCCATCCGTCGCGCCGCCTCGGCGTGCAGACGTTGCGTTCGCCGCAGTGCCATCGCGAGCAGCAGAAACAGCAGGGCGGTCGCCGGCAGGCCGAAAATCAGATGCTGGCCCATCGTGGTGAGCCAGCGCGCGCGGATTGCCGCGGTTTCCAGGCCCGCGCTGACATAGACGGGAAATTCCGACAGCCGCCGATATCCGACCCGGCGCTCGATGCCGTCGGACGGCGAGGTCACGGTCATGAGGCCGGTCCTTGGGTTTGCGGTAACCTTTTGTCCGACCAGATTAAGGTCGCGATCGATCGCCGGGAAACGGGTCAGCACCGTGCCGTCGGTCAGGCCGAGCGCGAAAAAGCTGCCGGGATCGCGGCCGATCCTGGCGTAGAAATTTTCGAAATATTCGGGAAGTACCGAGGCCTGGATCACGCCCGCAAAGCTGCCGTCGTCGGTCAGCCGCCGGCGGCTGACACTGAAGAAAGCCGCGCCTTGATAGGGCACGCGCGGCGTCAGGGTGTCGCCAATGAAAATCCCGATATCCCGCTCGATATGGGCCTTGAAATAGTTCCGATCCGAAAAGTCGACGACGGGGGGCGGCGACGCCAGGCTATTGACCAGCGCGTGGCCCCGCGCATCGAAGATCCACGCCGACTTCATCTGCGGCAACGAATCGACGAGCTGTTTCAGCCGGAAATGCAATGCCGGCTCGCGGGATATGATGCCTTCGTCGGGGATGCCGCGGATGATCTCATTGATCTCCGACAGGCTGCGGTCGATGGTCTCGAACACTTTCAGCGCGTGCTCATGAGCGACGTCGAGCGTGCGCTCGATTTGCTGGTCCGCGGCGTCGTGTGTCGAGAAGTAGGAGATCGTCGCGGCAAGGCCGAACAATGCAACCGGCAGCGCCAGCGACGCGGCCATCA
Organism: Bradyrhizobium sp.; assembly: GCA_049674245.1. Classification (GTDB taxonomy): domain Bacteria; phylum Pseudomonadota; class Alphaproteobacteria; order Rhizobiales; family Xanthobacteraceae; genus Bradyrhizobium. The sequence goes on from JBATYU010000492.1 coordinate 3,978, forward strand.
TCCACTGTAGAAGTCTCAGCGAATTGCTTTGCTCGGTCTGCACGGCCGCTCCGACTAGTGTCCCGAATCCGAGGACACTAGAAAACCTATGATTCTAGTGTGATTTGGTTCAGAATTTCGCCTGGCGAACTCGCGGCAACCTTGGAGCGAACTTCCGAACCACCACACTAGGGAGCAAAGCTTACTTCAAACTCTCGCGAGGGACAAAGCGCGTATAGTGCGGAACTTTTTGCCCCTCCCCCTGGGAGGGGGAGGGTAAAAGGTCAATCCGGATCGATGAACTGATAGTCAATTCGAATGCGTCCGTCGTCTGCAAGCAGTGCGACGATCAACCCGGTCGCGGCGATCGCGCCGCCGCCTTTGCCCGCCATGCGCCAGTTGAATTTGACCATGTCGCGCAATTGCTCGACGCCACCATCGACCTCGAACCAGTAATTGCGCTCGGCGACATTGGTCTGGTGCGAGGTCGCGACGCGCACTTCCAGGTCGGCATGGCCGTGTACCTCGCGGGTCCGCACATAATGGGTACCGTTCTCGATCCAAAGTGCGTTGACCTGGGCGCGGCGGGCGGCCGGGTCGGCTTCGTTCCAGATATGGACGTAACGGCGGGCGAGATCCTCTGCGTGGGACATGGCGGACTTTCCGGGGTTTCGATGCCGGCGGACCGGCTATGCTGTCCATCATAGGGCGATCCTCTGGACGGTGAATGGTCATTTGGCTTAGATTATTGTCCGAACGTCCAAAACCCGGAGTAGGTGGGGAAGACCGATGGACCCTCTCGACGATGCCTTTTCAGCCATGCGGGTGCGCGAATCGCTCTACGCGCGCCTCGATGTCTCGGCGCCCTGGGCGGTCCGGTTTCGGGAGGGAAAGGCAGCGCGGTTCGGTCTGGTGATCTCGGGCGCGTGCTGGCTCACCACCGAAGCGCCGGCCCGATCGATCCGGTTCGAAGCCGGTGATTGCTACGTGATCCTGGATGGATCGACCTACACGTTGGGCGATGATCCGCGCTCGAACGCGCTCAACTGCTTCGATATCGTGCCAAAACTCGTCGATGGCGCGGTCAGCATCGGTGGCGGCGGTACGGCCGCGACCGTCGTGACCGGCTGGTTCGTCTATGACGAGCTCGGCGCGCGGCCGTTGATCGCGTTGTTGCCGCGCGTGCTGCACACGCGCGCCGATTGCTACCGGACCGATATCCTGAAGGCGACGCTCGAATTGCTGGCGAAGGAAACCGAGCGCCCCGGCGTCGGCACCGGTGTCGTCATCTCGGGCCTTGCCGATATCCTGTTCGTGCAGGCGATCCGCAGCCATCTCAATCCGGCAAACGAAGGCGATGTCGGCTGGCTCGCGGCGTTGTCCGACCGGCGCATAGGTGCTGCGATGCGCGCGCTGCATGGGGCGCCTGCCGAGGCCTGGACGGTGGAGAGGCTGGCGATGGTCGCGAACATGTCGCGCTCGGCCTTCGCCGCGCGGTTCAAGGCAAAATTGGGTGAAGCGCCGCTCGAATATCTGACGCGCTGGCGCATGTTCCGCGTCGGCGTGCTGCTGCGAAGCACCGAGCGCTCGTTGGCGTCGATCGCGAACGAAGTGGGCTACGAAAGTGACGCAGCGCTGAGCAAGGCCTTCTCTCGCGTCGTCGGCATGGCGCCTGGTGCGTTCCGCAAGCAGAAAGCGGACGCGCCGGCGAATGTGCGGCAGGCGGCGGCTTAGGCCGGAAGCACCAGGAAGCCGGCGCGCGGAAAGTGCACGACCACCTCGCCGGCGCGCGGATCGCGCCTTCGAATCGCGATATGCTGTGGTGAGAGCGCGACGATCTCTCCGCTGACTTTGATCTTGCCATAGTCGTCGGGCATGACCTCGACCCTGTCGCCGGGCTTGCGGCCGTTGGGGTCATTGGGATCAGACAGCTCAGCGGTCTGCGGCGTGGCGCTGGCCGCGATGTCAAGCGCGGCGGAGGTCGATATTTCGCTGCGGTGACCGTGGCCAACCGCGCGCAGCCGCGCTTCCCACGCCCGGGTGTTGCCGAACTCCGCCAGCATCTGGCCGGCGTTCGGAAGATGCGCGCGTACGTACCAGATGTTCATATAGGCGTTGACGTCGCAAAGACTGGCCTTGTCGCCGCTCATCCAGCTCCGGCCATCGGCGAGCTGGGCCTCGATCCATTGCAGATGCGCGCGAAACTGATCGCGCATTTGCGGGATGGCGGCAGTCATGCCCGGGACATCGAACTTGGCGCCGCGCAGCTTTTCACGGTCGGCGATGAAATCCTGCGGGACTTGATCGGCGAGAGAACCGAATACGAGATTCACGGTGTTCTGAAAGAACGACCGGTCGGACCACATCGCGGTGGCCGAGGCGAGGCCTTCGTACCCGTTCGGGAACAGGGTTGGTTCCGGGAAACGCTGCTCCAGCTCGCGAATGATGCATTGGCTGTCGCAGTAGATGTCGGCGCCGATCTGCATCGCCGGCGTGCGCCGATAACCTCCGGTCAGCGGCATCAAATCGGGGCGTGGCATGATTCGCGAGATCAGGACGGACGTCCATTCGATGTTCTTGAGGCCGAAGACGACACGGACCTTTTCCGAGAACGGCGACTTCTCGAAATGATGCAGGATGATGGGGGAAGCGGTCGTCATGCAGTTTGCCCAGTCATTGCGACCCGTTGGCTCCTCGCAATGAGAAGCGTCAGATCTGCCGCTCGACCAGCTTCAGCTTGAGTTCGGCGATCGCTTCCGCCGGATTGAGGCCCTTCGGGCAGGCCTTGGCGCAATTCATGATGGTGTGGCAGCGATAGAGCCGGAACGGATCCTCGAGGTTGTCGAGCCGTTCGCCGGTGGCCTCATCGCGGCTATCCTTGACCCATCGCGTCGACTGCAGCAGCGCGGCCGGCCCCAGGAAGCGATCGCTGTTCCACCAATAGCTCGGGCACGAGGTCGAGCAGCACGCGCAAAGAATGCATTCGTAGAGCCCGTCGAGCTTTTCGCGGTCCTCGTGACTCTGCTTCCATTCCTTCTGCGGGGTCGGCGAGGTCGTTTTCAGCCACGGTTCGATCGAGGCATATTGCGCATAAAAATTGGTCAGATCCGGCACCAGGTCCTTGACCACAGGCTGATGCGGCAACGGGTTGATCTTCACCGCGCCGTCCTTCACGTCGTGCATCGATTTGGTGCAGGCCAGCGTGTTCTGGCCGTCGATGTTCATGGCGCAGGAGCCGCAGACGCCTTCGCGGCAGGAACGGCGGAATGTCAGCGTCGGATCGACATGGTTCTTGATCCAGATCAGGCCGTCGAGAACCATCGGCCCGCATTCATTGGTGTCAATATAATAAGTATCGACGCTCGGGTTTTTGCCGTCGTCCGGATTCCAGCGATAGACATGGAGTTCGCGCGTTTCGGCCGCGCCCTGCGGTTTCGGCCAGGTCTTGCCGCCGGTGATCCTCGAGTTTTTCGGAAGCGTGAATTCAACCATTGGTCTCGCCTTTTTTGGTTCAATTCGTCATTGCCGGGCTTGACCCGGCAATCCATCACCTTTCGAAGAAGGATGGATGCGCGGGTCATTTGGCACGAAGACGGCGCTTCGCGCCCTTTTGCCCGCGCATGACGAGTAAAGCATCAATAGACCCGCGCCTTCGGCGGGATGTACTGAACATCGTTGGTCATGGTGTAATCATGCACCGGGCGATAATCGATCGAGGTGTTGCCGGCCTCGTCGATCCACGCCAGCGTGTGCTTCATCCAGTTCTTGTCGTCGCGATCCGGGAAATCCTCGCGCGCATGCGCGCCGCGGCTTTCCGAGCGGTTGGCGGCGGAATCCATGGTCACCACCGCCTGCACGATCAGATTGTCGAACTCGAGCGTCTCGACCAGGTCGGAATTCCAGATCAGCGAACGGTCGGTCACCGCGATGTCGCTGATGCCGCCATGCACCTTGTGGATCAGATTGTGGCCTTCGGTCAGCACCTCGCCGGTGCGGAACACCGCACAATTGGTCTGCATCACATGCTGCATGCCGTCGCGCAGTTTTGCCGTCGGCGTGCCGCCCGAGGCGTAACGGTAATGGTCGAGCCGGCCGAGCGCCTTGTCGGCGGAGCCTGCAGGCAGTTCCGGCTGGGTGCCGTTCGCGGTCAGCTTTTC
>JBATYU010000493.1:0-3586 GCA_049674245.1 Bradyrhizobium sp.
GGGTAGTGATGGGCGTAGCGTTGGTGTTGGGGCAGAGGTATGTCGCGCCGCCATTGACGTTATTTGTCGCAAAGGGGAACAGGTACGTGCTCGATGCGCGTTGGAACTGGCCGCGCTGCTCATTCATGTACGAAAACAGGAATCTGAGGTCGGGCGAAGCGGCATAGGCCGTCTCGATACCTGCGGCCGTCGAGCGGTCGTGGGTCAGACCCAGCTGGTTTTGCGAAAGCAGGAACTCATCGTCGCGCCAGATGACGGTCGGCGTCACCGTGAAATTGCGGAGCACGTCGACATCGACCTGGAACTTGATCTGGGCGCGGTTGCGGTCATCGAGATAGAATTGCCGATAGGCCGGCGAGTAGTTCGGGGCGTTCGGAAATCCGAGCAACGGTGTCGTCGAGACGCCAGACACGGGGGCTCCTGCGACCCCGAGGCCTGTCCTCGGCACCGGGAACTGGAACATGCCGACATTGCCGAGATAATCGTAATTTCCCGCGCGGCGCTCGCCATAGGACCCGCTGGCGCGCAGGGTGACCCACTTCTCCGGTTTCCAGTCGGCGTAAATCTTGCCGGTGTTTTCACCCGTGGAGCTGGCGTCGAACCGCGTGAAGTCGTAGTGCTCATAACCATAGGCGGCGCCGAGATTGACCGAATTGACCGGCCTCCAGGTGGCCTCGGCGCCGGCATTCTGTCTGATATAGCCGACCATGAGGGGATTCACCGGCGAGTATTGTGGGTGGCCGGTTGCTTGGGGCGACGCGGCATCGGTGATGATCCAGTCCTGGATTGTAAACTGGGGCGTCTGGTTGTCGTAATCGTAATAGCGGTAGTACACCTTGGTCTTCAGATCGTGGTTGATCTGGGTCGTCACGACGTTGTTGGACAACACCGTGTTGATGGAGCCGTTCAGGCTCTGCTGCGGCAGCGAGGACAACGCCGCACCGGGAAGTCCGCTGGGAAGGAGGGGCGCGGGATTGATCGAGAATGGCAGGAACTGAGAGTTCTGCCGCATTCCGCTGTAGGCGACCGTTCCCATGTAGCGGCTGTTGAGCGGCAAATCCATGCCAACCGTGCCGGAGACCCCGTTCATTTGGTTGTCAGGCGGTGTCGACGTCAACGCAAGGGGGCCAGTTGGCGTACCCGGCGCCCCCGCACACAGACCAGCGGTGTTACAAAACGGGTTTTGGACCGTGTAGCCGAGGAAGTCGTCCTTGTAGATCGAGCCGTTATAGCCGACCATCGCATTGAACCTCTGTCCCCAGGGCGACGTGCCGATATACTCGCCATTCACGCCGAAATTCTGCGTACTGTCAGCGACCGGCTTGGCGACATCAACACGAGAACCGGTGTTCGTGGCCGTGAAAAGGACGCTGTCGACCTGGCTTCCAGTCCTCCTCATATCGGAGTAGTTGGCCCTGAAGTCCCAGTTATCGGTCGGGGTATAACGATAATCCACGGACGCCGTATCGCGCCGAATGCCGATATCGGTGGGATGGACATTCTGATTGATGATGGCGCCTACCGCAGCGGCCTTGGTATTGAGGGTGGCGATAGTCGCGGGAGAATTCGCCGTAATGGGAAAACCCCCGCCGCCCGCAGTGAACATCTGCTGGCCGATATTCGGATTGGCCAGCGTCAGCGCGTTGCCGTTGGTATTGAACAACGTGCTGGCGCTGGTGCTGTAGATGTGGGGCGTTTGATCCCACTGGAAATTGAAATATTGCTCGCCGGCCTTTGACAGATAGGCGTTATAGCGCTGATCGCTGTAACCGACGTTCTGACCCCAGGCATCGATCTCGTAGAGCCCGTTTCCGCTGCCTGTCGCAAAATTGAAGTCGCCGAACGGACCCGGCTTGATGGTGCTGTACTCGTAGTACTTCGCAAGGCTGTTGCCGCCCTGGAATATGTGCCCGCCTCTCTGGGGATCGTTGACGAAACCGCGCCCGCCGAATTCCACGAAACCGTGTGTCCACCAGGGAAGCTCGACCACAACCGGAGGAGCCTTAACAGGAAGGTCCGCGTCGGCCGCCAGTGCGCCGGGCATGATCGGCGCCATGCCGATCAGCAGCATCCCAGTTGCACTTGTAAGAAGTAGGCCAGATCGCGATTTCATTGCGGCCCCCATGGGCGGTTAGTTCGAGTCGAGCAGTTCGTTGGTCTAGAATGGCTTACCGGTGGAGGAGCGCTCCCGACGGGCTGTTGGTGCCGTGAACCTGGGTGTGACAGTTGTTACAGGCGCGTCCCATGATCTGATAGCTGTTGAATCCAGCGCTCGGAGAGTGACCAAACCCGTGGCACTCCGTGCACAGCCGCGGCCGCGAAGTCTTCAGCATGAACTCGTTGATCGAGCCGTGAGGATCGTGGCAATTCAGGCAGTTCTCGCGAACCGGGGTGTGTTCGAACAGGAACGGTCCGCGCTTCTCGGCATGGCACTTGTAGCAAGTGTCATTGATGGTAGCTGTCCACAGCAGAGCCTCGTTCGCGGTACCGTGCGGATTGTGGCAGTCGGAGCACACCATCTTGCCTTCGCGCAGCGGCATGTGCGACGAGCGCGCCATTTGCGCACGCCTGTCCTTGTGGCACTGGAAGCAGGTCTCGGGCTCGTACACGGTCGTGAGGTTGAATTTTTCCGACACCTTCCTCATGATCGTATGGCAATTGGTGCAGGCCACGTTACGCACCTCGTGGGTGCTGCCGCTCCAATAGGTCCGCTGGCCCCTTTCATGGCAGGTAAGACAGATGGCGTTGTTTTCCTGGACACTGCGGGACAGATCGTCGGCCCTGAATGAAATAATTCCGCCGACCCCGCGACCGCCGCCCAATTTCACATGCTCCGAGCCTGCACCATGACAGTTCTCGCACGCGAACTTGCCGGGCTGATTCCTGCCGATGCGTCCCATCAAAGTCTTCGAGAACGATTCGGCATAACTGGCGTGACAGGTCATGCACACCTTCTCGCCGACGAAATGCGCTTCAACCGCGGGACCGGCAGGCTTTACCGTCACGGGGGCCGGGGCCGGGGTGGGCGCTTTCGGCGCATCGGGGGACGGCGCGGCATTGCCTCGAAGGAAATCCTTCAGCGCGTCAACCGCGTTGTCCGCTTCGGCGAGCTTGACGAGCGGCTTACTTGAGGCTTGCCGCCTGGCGCCAACCGATTTCGCGAATTCAGCGAGTTCGGAAAAGATCGCGTCTTCGGTCTGCCGCGACTTTGAGGTCTTGCCCTCCACGCGTTTTGTTTCAGCCGCAACGGTCTGCGCAAAACCGGAGAGCGCGGAAAATGCCTCGTCGTCTCGGGGGGACTGCGAGGCGCTCGCGCTGGAGCGGTCGAGATCCTGCAATGCAGCGTAAACGCCTTGCCCCGATGTCGGGAAAATGCGCTGAGCCTGGGTGACTTCTAACCCCACCGCCAAGGCCGGCTGGACCAAGCCCAGGACCGCCCCACCGACCAGCATCCACTTTATAAGCCTGAGAAGCCTGGTCAGGGGCTGCGCATACCATGCGCGCTCAGGTTGAGTTGTCGCGCGCAAGCGCCGCTCGAAGCTTTTCGCCCTGCCCATCCAAAACCGCCCCTGCGCCGACGCCAGAC
>JBATYU010000494.1:0-2017 GCA_049674245.1 Bradyrhizobium sp.
CGAGCATCATCCGGATCAGTGCTTCATCTTCTACCAAGAATATGGACGCTTCGGGCATTTCAGCCCCCCAACCGCGCTGCATCGGGAACTAATACGCCGTACTGGGAACCTGGTTCCCTAAAGGATGTTCGAAGCAAATTCCATCGGTGAAACGTTGAGTGGGCTGAGCCCCGGTCAAGTATTGATATTCGGTGATAAGAGCCTATCCCAAGTTCGCTTTAATTTGCCTCGGCCAAGCGAGTCTGATCATCTGGCGTTGGTGAGAACTTTTCTAGGTTTGGGGGCGTGGCATGTTGAAGCGGGGGGTTGGTGCTCTGGCGGTCGTCTTGTCTTTGACGCCAAGTGCACTTGCAGGAGGTCATTCAGGCATCGTGAACCGGGTATCCTGCACCGTTGTTCGCTATTACGTCGCCAAGTATTCGGCCTCAGCCGCCGAGATGTGGGCCCGCGGCCATGGCGCGACTGATGCGGAGATCGAGGTAGCGCGGCACTGCCTTGGAGACACACCTGCCCAAGCCGCGCAGGCTGCCCGCTGGACCGTGCGCTGATCGCAGCACCTCGCTCGGCAGATGACCTCGGCCGTGCGTTCGTTACGCCAAGGTATGAACAACTACCGGCCCGGCCACCGCGGTGGCTGGCCCTACGAGCACAGGCATGAGGTCTCGCTCTATCCATGCTAGCCCGCGTCGGTTCGATTCCTCTGCACCGGCATAATTGTTGAAGATACTGATGGCCGTAACCGTGTCGTCGGGCGCATAGACCACATAATAGGCCATGAAACCTTCGACATCGCTGATGATCGGAATGGCACCCTCCTTGATCCGACGCGTCAGCTCTTCGGCCATCCCCGCCTTTGCCTTACCCTGACGAATTGCGGCATACATGAACATCCTCCTTTTACCCATAGCTGGTTTCAGATCGTGACCGCTACGATCAGGCATCAGGTAAATTGATCAAGGGCGGGACCAGCAGCAGGAGTTCCCGCGCTGCCTCTGAACTATAGACCTTAACCCGTAACGATGCCATCGAATGCCGGCGGATCGGTGGCCAATTGCCAGAACCGCGGATTTCATTGACAATGCGGAGGCTGCGGCGCTGCCGCTCCGAAAGATCAAGCGGTCGCCATGGACACACCGGCAGGCCACGAGCGAAACGCCGATCAGATTGCATTCTGGAACGGACCGGCCGGCCAGCACTGGACCGATCGGCAACCGATGCAGGATGTGCTGCTCGCGCCGGTCTCGCAGATTCTGATCGACCGCGCCGGCGCCAAGGCGGGCGAGCGCATCCTCGATGTCGGCTGCGGTTGCGGCGCGACCACGATCGCGTTTGCCGAGCGGGTAGCGCCGTCAGGCTTCGCGTTCGGCATCGATATCTCGGTTCCGATGCTGTCGCGCGCGCGGCAGCTCGCGCCGACGGGCTTGCCGATCGATTTCGCGCTTGCCGATGCGACCGTCTATCCGTTCGATCCCTCAAGCTTCGATCTGTTGGCATCGCGGTTCGGCGTGATGTTCTTCGCCGAACCCGCGGTCTCCTTCGCCAATCTACGTCGGGCATTGATGCCGTCGGGGCGGCTGGCATTCGCCTGCTGGCGGGAACCGCGCGAGAATCCGTGGATGATGACGCCGCTGCAGGCCGTCTACAAACACGTTCCCAAGCTGCCCCAATTGGGCCCCGAAGATCCCGGCCCCTTCGCATTTGCCTCCGAGCAGCGCGTGCACCGGATTCTGGGCGCGGCCGGCTTCAAGCAAATAGCGATAGAGGCCTGCAATCTCACGCTCGACCTTGCGATTGGACGGGGGCTTGAGGCTGCGGTCGAAACCGCGCTCGCAATCGGGCCCTCCAGCCGCGCGCTGGAGGGGCATCCGCCGCAGGTGCAGGAAGCGGCCAAAAATTCGATCCGCGAAGCGCTTAGTCCGTTTGTACGCGGGCAGTCGGTGCCGCTGCCGGCGTCGATCTGGATCGTCACCGCGCGCACTATCTAAACACCGCCAGTTGCACCTTAGTCTACTTGGCA
>JBATYU010000495.1:0-11182 GCA_049674245.1 Bradyrhizobium sp.
CCGCCTGGTTATCGCCGAGCTGCCGCAAGCGCTCTTCGAGCTGGCGGTTGCGGAACTGCAGTTCCTCGTTCTGCCCGGTCAGTTGCCGCAACTGGTTCTCCAGCCGCTGGATGCGCATCTCGGCGTCCGCTTCGTCTACTTGCGCGAACGCGGGCGCACCAAACGTCAGCATCGCGGCGATGGCCACGGCACAGGCCAATTTGGGAAATCTGGGTGACATTTTGCCCTGACGACGAGATCGGCTAGTCAAGCGAAAAACTCCGGACATTGAGGAAGGGAGTACGCCAGAATTGTGACTGAGTTTGGCGAATCCGGCACTGGTTTTGCGCGGTATGGTTTAGTGTCGGCGCCGAAACAAGCAAGCGGCCTGACATGCATGTATTTGTGAACGGGGTGCGTTTGTTCTTCGACGTCGAGGGCGCAAAGCTCGTCCCGGATGGTCCCGTGATGCGCGAGAAGCCTGCCCTGCTGATGCTTCACGGCGGTCCGGGCTCCGACCACTCGATCTACCGCCCGGCCTACTCTGCCTTGGCCGACATAGCCCAGATCATCTATTTCGACCACCGCGGCAATGGGCGGAGCGACGATGGCCCGCGGGAGCGGTGGAATCTCGCGCAATGGGGCGACGACGTGCGCGCCTTCTGCGATGTCCTGGGCATCACTAGCCCAATCGTGCTGGGCGCATCGTTCGGCGGCATGGTGGCAATCTCCTATGCCACCCGCCATCCGGAACACCCTGCAAAACTGGTGCTCATCAGCACCGAAGCCGTCGGGGGCTCCTATCGGGATCGCCGTGTCGCGTTGTTCGAACGCTTCGGCGGCCCGGAAGTCGGCGCCTTGGCGCGCCGCCGGTTCCTGGAGGAACAAGGCCACCCCGACATGGCCTCGATCGACGCCTGGCGACGGCTCGCCATGCCGCATTACACGCGCATCCCGCGCGACCCCGACATGGCGCGCCGTGCCGTCAACCGGCTAGAGGTGCTGCAATGGTTTACCCGACCAGGCGGCGAAAGCCGCAGCTTCAACATGCTCGGCGATCTTCATCGCATCCAGTGCCCGACCCTCGTGCTCGGTGGCGAGGACGATCCGATTCACCCGATCGAGAGCCAGGCGGATATCGCAGCGGCGATTCCGGCGCATCTCGTGCAGTTCGAGCGGTTTGAAAATTGCCGGCATGCCGTCGTCACCGATGCGCCCGAACGCGCCATGACCGTGATCCGCGAATTTATTGAGCGCCCAAAGTAAAGCCGGCGCCCAAAGGCGCCGGCAAAAAGAAGCGGGAAAGCCGAAACGCCTATGAGCTCGCGTTCAAGACCGTGACGGCGCGGCGGTTCTGCGACCAGCATGAGATGTCGTTGCAGACCGCGACCGGGCGCTCCTTGCCGTAGGAGATCGTCCGCATCCGCGACGCATCGATGCCACGCGAGGCGAGGTAGGTACGCACCGACTGGGCGCGGCGGGCGCCGAGCGCGATGTTGTATTCGCGCGTTCCCCGCTCGTCGGCATGGCCTTCGATGGTGAAGCTATAGCGCGGATAGGTCTGCAGCCATTGCGCCTGCTTTTCCAGGGTCGCGATCGCCTGCGGCGTGAGGTCGGTCTGGTCGCTCTCGAAGAACACGCGATCGCCGACATTGACCACGAAGTCCTGCTGGCTTCCCGGGGTTGCGGCGCTCGCCATCGCGTCAGTGCCAAGGTTCTTGTTGGCGCAGGCGCCCATCGACAGCGCGATTGCCAGCACCGCGGCCAATTTCAATCCCTGGAGGATTCGCATCTGGTATTTCATTCCGGAGCCTCCACGCTCAGGTTTTTCGACTGTTATCCGGTCTACAGGGGGTTGGTTAAGCGAACGTTCCGTCAACCTTGACGGGGTGTTGCCGGACCCGATCAAATGCCCCCTAACGGCGAAAAGCAACCGCGATAGTTAATGAGTTGTAAATGTGGCGCGACGGTGAAGGCAAGCCGGGGAGTCGGCCGGGATCGGCGATTTTTAGGCGCAAACCGAAGCCGATACGCAACACCTGTTCGCAAAATGGGCGCTTAGGGATGGCAAGCGCGGCCGGATTCGTCAGGAATTCGGAACGATCGAGGCCGGCTTGAACGAGGTGACGACGCCTGCCGGCAAGGAATAGCGCTCGACATTGCGCTGGAACAGCGTCCGCCGTTCGAAGGCGCTCGAACGCATAATGGGAAAACGCGCCAAGATCTTTTCCCGGACATTCCGGAAATCGGATGCCATCAGTGACGTCTTCATCGTATGCCAGCCCGGAAACGCACGCGGTTCGCCGATGAGCTCAGACAGAAAGACGCGGCGATAAAACGGCTGGTGATCGGGACGCACCATCGTGAGCCCGGTATCGGCATTGAAATGATCGCATGCCATGTAGCCCAGCCGCACCGACAGATAGGGGAGCTCCGGAAACCGTTTGGCTTTTTCGGGGTCCGCAGCAAGACGCGCCGGATCAACGAAAACCTCGCCTCGATCGAGGCGAGGATGGAGAACATCGCCGTACAATTCGGTTGAATAGGACATCCGCCATTCCGACGTCAGGACGTGGACGCGAAGAGAACTACAGAGTTCTCCGTCAACATAGACTCCGAAGATCCAGACGTTGGGCGCATCGTCATAACAATCGCTAATGCGCCGCGACTCTGACGGCAGGATCAATCCGCTGTGCAGATAAGCTTTGTAACGCAATAAGTAGACTGAATCTCTTTCTTCGGGAGTTTCGATAAGCCGGTATTCGATGCGATCCAACAGCCCTGCCCCTCGCACCAGGAGCGGAGTCCGCGGTTCGGCTCCGGACGTCATCTAATACTCCCTAACTTCCCAACAACTTTTACGAGAACAACTTGCGCGCGAAGGGAAAAGATTAACACTCCGTTACGAAATTGCAAAGCTATCGAAACACTAAGGTTAAGGGAGGAGGCATGTAAACAGCCAAAAAACCCGAGGGTCGAAGAAAATAAATCTATGTCGGAGCTACTTTCGGGAATGATGTTTCAGGCGATCGAGCGCGACGGCTCCGCGAGCAACGGCTCGTCCGGCACGCGCCGGCCATGCGAGGCATTCAGAAGTTGGCGGATCCGCACCGCCGGAACCGGGCGGCTGAACAGGTAGCCCTGTGCTTCCGTGATCGTGCCGTCGGCGCTGATCAGCTCGAGCTGCTCGTTGGTCTCGATGCCTTCGACCACGACGGACATTCCGAGATCAGCGGAGAGCCGCGCCACGCCGCGCAGCAGCATCAGCGGGCGGTCGGTGTCGATGCCTTCCAGGAACGAGCGATCGATCTTGACCTTCTGCAGCGGGAAATTGTGCAGGTAGCTGAGGCTCGAATAGCCGGTGCCGAAATCGTCGAGCGAGATTCTCACCCCCAGCGCGTGCAACTGCGACAGCACGTCGTGGGTCAATTGCGTGTTGCGCAATAGCGAGGATTCGGTGATCTCGATTTCCAGGCGCTGCGCGGGCAGCCCAGAGACTCCGAGTGCGTAGCGAACTTCGTTCAGCACGTCGCGTTGATGGAATTGCTGCGGCGAGAAGTTGACGGCGACGCTGACGCCTTCGGGCCACTGCATGCACTCCATGCAGGCCTTGCGCAGGATCCAGCGGCCGAGGTCGACGATCAGGCCCATGTCTTCGGCGACCGGGATGATCTCGATCGGGGAGACGGTGCCCCGCACCGGATGGTTCCAGCGCAGTAGCGCTTCGCAGGTCGTGAGCTTTCCCGACTTGAGGTTGACCAGCGGCTGATAGAACAACTCGAACTCCTCGTTGGCGAGCGCCTTGCGCAGGTCGAGTTCGAGGATGCGGCGCGCCTCGACGGTTTGCGCCAGTTCCTCGCGGAAGAAGCAATAGGTGCCGCGGCCGTCGGCCTTGGCGCGATAAAGCGCCATGTCGGCATTTTTCAACAATGTGTCGGCGCTGATGCCGGGTGCCGTCACCGCGATGCCGACGCTGGCGCCGATCTCGACCAGATGATTGTCGATCTTGTAGGGCTCGCTCAGGCGATCGACGACGCGCCGGGCAAGGCTGGCGGCATCTTCCGGCGAGTTGAGGTTCTGCTGAAATACGACGAATTCGTCGCCTCCGAAGCGCGCCACGAAATCCTCCGGGCGCAGCATTTCGCGCAAGCGGTCGGCGACCGCACACAGCAGCTGGTCGCCGCAGGGATGGCCGAGGGTGTCGTTGACCTGCTTGAACTGGTCGAGGTCGACGAACAGCAATGCCGACAACAGCTCGGCATCCTGCTGGGCCGCCAGCAGCCGTCCGATTTCGTCGCGGAAATTGACCCGGTTGGGCAACGCGGTCAGTTCGTCATAGCGCGCCAGATGGCTGATCCTGGCCTCGGCGTTGCGCCGCTCGGTGATATCCTCGAGCAGCACCACGGCGCCGCCGCCGGCCATCGGCTGGAACGTCCAGGACAACGAGCGGCCTCTCGCGACGTCAGGATCGGCGGTGATGATGTCCCGCGCTTCGGTGTTCTCGATCTCCGACAGGATGATCTTTCCGCTGATCGCCGAGACCGACCCGGCGAGGACGCAGGCGTCGACGATGTCGGAAGCACTCGCGCCACGTTGCACGAAATCATCGGACAGATTCATCATCTCGCTGAAACGATGATTCATGACCGCGAGGCGCCCATCGGCGCGGAACATGCAAAGCCCGTGCGGCATGTTGTTAAGGGCCGTGTCGAACTGGCCCGCGAGCGCCGCTTCGCGTTCACGCGCCACAACTGCCCGCATAAATATTCTGTGCAAACTAGCCGAGAGTTGCATGACAGCCATAAGAAATGCGGCGCACACGACTGACATCGCGATGTAATAGGGTGTGCCACGCAACGCCAACGCGATCACAGGCGCACCGAACTGAAGCACAGCCTGCACACGAAACATCGATGGCCGTCCGTAGGCTCTCCCCGCACCTCCCGCCAAGATCCCGGTGGTGACGGATAGACAGATCATGTGGGCTACGGCGTCGTCACTGCTCAACAGAGTGACGGAGCACCATAGACCGATCGCAGCGGCCTGGAACAGCGCCCCGATATGATAGCGCCGCTGCCACTGCGCAGCTTCTTCGGCGGTCAGGGTCGATTTGCGGGCCTGGTACCGCCACAAATCGAACGCCCGGACAGCTCCGGCCATGAGGAGAAGCGCGACACATGCCCAGGTTAGATTTTGTCCCGTCTTCAGCGCGGTCATGGCTGCCGCGATGCCCGAGAAGACGATGCCCGTAAGCACCGTACCAGGAGCCTCGAACAGCGAATCGACCGGCACCGCGCGAATGGACGGCGATATTTCTGGGTCGTGTTCCGGGTGAGCCAGTTGCATCGCCGCGCATTACATCCTTTGGCCGACAGTTGTACCCGCGGCAGATGAAGTCTTTCTGAGGGAATATCGTTACCGGAACGTTGTCTCGGGTTTTAGATACGAGAATCTGCCCGATAAATCAGCAGAATAGGCAATGTTTGCCGATCGATTGGCGTCACAACCGTGGGATGCGGCTTGGTCTCGCGAGCAGGTTCAGGACAACAGCGGCGACCACGCCGGATCCGACGCAAAGCCGGGGGTCGGCACACGCTGTTCGTTGCGCCCGGAGATGTCGACGGTGAACAGCGACGGGCCGCCATTGCCGCCGGGATCGCGGAAGAACATCACCACCCGGCCGTTCGGCGCAAAGGTCGGCCCTTCATTATGAAAGCCGGAGGTCAGGATCCGCTCGCCGGAACCGTCGGGTTTCATGATGCCGATGGAAAACTGTCCGCTGCCCTGCTTGGTGAAGGCGATGTAGTCGCCGCGCGGCGACCAGACCGGGGTAGAATAGCTGCCGTTGCTGTCGTCCTTGCTGAACGAGATGCGCTGCGCCGCCCCGCCGGCCGCCGGCATCACATAGATCTGCGGCTTGCCGCCGCGATCGGATTCGAAACAGATGCGGGTGCCGTCCGGCGCGTAGGAGGGCGAGGTATCGATCGCGGGGGTATCGGTGAGACGCGTCGTCGTCTTCGAACGCAGGTCCATCACGAACAGATTCGAGTTGCCGCCCTGCTGCAGGCTCATGATCACGCGCTGGCCATCCGGCGCAAAGCGCGGCGCGAACGACATGCCGGGAAAATTGCCGACGATCTCGCGCTGGCCGGTCTCGATATTGAACAGATAGACCCTGGGATCGCCCTGGCCGAATTCCATATAGGTGATTTCCTGGGTCGACGGCGAGAACCGCGGCGTCAGCACGAGGTCGGCGCCGCGCGTCAGATAGCGCACATTGGCGCCGTCCTGATCCATCAGCGCGAGCCGCTTGACCCGCCGCTCCTTGGCGCCGGTTTCGTCGACGAACACCACGCGGCTGTCGAAATAGCCCTTGTCGCCGGTCAAACGCTCGTAGATCTGGTCGGAAATGATGTGCGCGATCCGCCGCCAGAATTCGGGCGAGGTGACATATTGCTGGCCGGTCAATTGCTGGCCGGAGGCGACATCCCAAAGACGGAATTCCGCCTTCAGGCGGCCATCGCCCTGGCGGGTCACGCGCCCGGTGACGAGAGCCTGGGCATTGATGGCCTTCCAGTTCTGGAATTGCGGCGGCTTGTCGCTGTCGGTGATCTTTTCGATGAACGCGGCCGGATCGATCGGCGCGAACAATCCGCTGCGCTTGAGGTTGTTGGTGATGACGCCGGTGACACCGGCGCCGACCTCGCCGTCCGCCGGCGTTCCCGCCACGAAGTTCGGGATCGCGATCGGCAGCGGCGCGACATTGCCTTCGGGGATCAGCAATTTGGTTTGGGCGCGGGCGAGTGACGGCAGCAGCAGGCCAGCGGTAGCGGCACTGCCGCCGATCAGAAGCTGACGGCGGTCGAGCGCGAGCGGCGGCAGCGGAAACGGCTTCACGGACATTGTGGGATCTCTATCTTCGAAAGCGTCAACTCTTAAGAAACACGTCAGCTACGAAACATCTGCTTGGGATCAAAATCGATGTCCATGAATTTCCATTGGTCGTAAGTCTCATCTCGCAACATTGTGTAGGGCTGGCCCTGCAGCACGGCGCGCACGGCGGCTTCCGCCGCCGCCTGATAGCGCGGCGAGGAGCCGGTGGAGATCACCTGCGGCGGCCCCGCCAGCCGGCGATCCGGGTTGAGGCGGATGCGAACCGTGACATAGAGCTCTTCCGGGTGCTCGACGCCCGGCTGCACGTTCCACAGGCTCGCAAGCCGCGCGCGCATGGCGTCCAGCTCGGACTGCGACAAGGTCGCCGCATTGCCACGCGTGGTGCCAAGCGAAGCCGTCGAATTCAGCGCCGCGCCGGTGATGGACTGCCGGGTCGGATCGCGCTTGTCGAGTAGCGCTGCGATCTTCGACTGGTCGAACACGCGCTCCTGCTTCGGTTTTGGCGGCTGCGGCGGCGCGGCCTTGGCTTCCGGCTTCGGCGGCGGCTTCTTGGCCTGTTCCGATTTCAGGGCTTCCGCGATCGGGTCCTCTTTCGGCGGATCCGGCTTCTTCTCGACTTTCGGCTCGTCCTTGGGCTTGTTCTCGGCGACCGGCTTTGGCGGCTCGGGCTTCTTCTCGACCGGCTTTTCCACCGGCTTCGGCGGCGGCTCCGGTGCGGACGCCGTCACGATCTCTTTCTTTTCGGTGATCTTGCCGATGGCATCCTCGACCGGCCTTTGGTCGGCGACCTTCTCGACCATCGGCTTCGGCTTGTCCTTCTCGCCGGTCTTGATGCCGGCGGTGATCTTGGAAAGCTGATCGGCCGAAATGATATCGACCGGCATCGACTCGGGCGGCGGCGCCTCGAGCGAGCGCGCGGAAAAGGAGATCAGCCCCCATCCGATCACCAGGACGTGGAGTGCGACCGACGCAACGAGTGTCTTGTCGACTTTCACCTTGCCGCTACCCCTGATCCACTTCCGTTACCAGCGCCACGCGCCTGAAGCCAGCTTGCGAAAGCCGGCCCATCACCTTCATCACGGTACCGTAATCGACCTTCTTGTCGCCGCGGACAAAGATCCGTTCATCGAGCCCGCCGCGCGCGTCCGTGATCGCCTTTAACTTCGGCACCAGCTCGTCGAGCTTGATCTCGGTGTCGTTGAGGAACGTCTGGCCTTTCAAATTGACCGAAACCGTCAGCGGATTCTTGTCCTGGTCGAGGCTTTTCGCCTGGGTCTGCGGCAGATCGAGCGGCACGCCCACGGTGAGAAGCGGCGCCGAAACCATGAAGATGATCAACAGCACCAGCATGACGTCGACCATCGGCGTGACGTTGATCTCCGCCATCACCGGTTTGCGCCGGCCGCGGCGACCGCCTCCCGCGCCGGACGAACCTGCCGCGTTCATCGCCATGATCTGGTGCTCACGATCCGCTTCTTAAGCATACCGCCTCTCAACCCCGCTCGTCGATCTGGCGCGACAGGATGGCGGAAAATTCATCCGCGAACCCCTCCAGGCGCTGGGCCTGCCGGTTCACCTCGGAGGTGAACTTATTGTAGAAAATAGTCGCCGGAATTGCGGCAATAAGGCCGATGGCAGTGGCAAACAGGGCTTCGGCAATACCCGGCGCAACCACTGCCAGCGAGGTGTTTTTCGAGGCGGCGATCGACTGGAAGCTCGACATGATGCCCCAGACGGTTCCAAACAGGCCGACAAAGGGGCCGGCCGAGCCGACGGTTGCCAGCACCAGAAGCCGCCGTTCCAGCCGCTCGATTTCCCGCGCGATCGAGACGTTCATCACCTTCTCGATCCGCATCTGCAAGCCCGCAATGGAGCGGGAGTGACTTTCGAACGAACGCTTCCATTCGCGCATGGCGGCAACGAAACACGCCGCCATCGATTGCGTCGGCTTGGCCGACAGCGCGCGGTAAAGTTCCTCGATCGATTCCCCGGACCAGAAGGCCTGTTCGAAGCGGTCCATCGCGCGGCGGGTGCGCGAATACAAGAACATCTTGTCAATGGCGATCGCCCAGACCCAGACCGAACAGGACAGAAGCCCAAGCATCACCACCTTCACGATCAAGGCGGCCTGCAGGAACAGCGCGATCAGCGAGACATCGCTCGATACCACCGGCAATGCTGACTGAATCGTGTCGGGATTCATGAGCGGTATCCTCTCAACGCAATTGTCCCAAGCCCTCCGGGAGCAAATGGCTGCCGGGTCCGATAGCCGCACGATCAAGCGCGGCGGTAAACGCCTGCGCGAGTGAGCCTTGTTTGGTCGCATGGGAGGCCCGCCGAAGCCTTGGCCCTGCATCCCCTGCTAACATGTCAAAACGAGGGCTATTCGCGCGACTTGACGCCCCTTACCAGACGCTAATCATGGTTAATGTACGGTTACCAAAGGGGAATTACGCGACCGGAAATGCAGGCAGCAGCACGGCTTAGACCGGCCCTTGGTTCCGGCGTTCAGGCCGGAACCCCTGTCTGCGGACAATTCGTCAGCCGCGCCGGCACGCCGACCGCGGTGCCTCCGGCCGGAACGTCATGGGTGACCACCGACCCCGCCCCGATCTTGGCGAAGTCGCCGATGCTGACGTCCCCGAGAATGGTCGCCCCGGCGCTGAGCAGAACTCCGCGGCCAATCCTGGGAGCATGGCCGGGCTCGGCTTGCTTTCGTCCGACGGTAACGTTCTGCAGAATCGTCACCTCATCCCCGATCGAGACAGACGAGCCCACGATGATGCCTGTCGCGTGATCCAGGAAAACCGACGTTCCGATCGACGCGGACGGATGGATGCTGACCTGAAGCTGTTCGGAGGATGCACTTTGCAGCAACAGCGCGAGATCGGTGCGGCCCTGGCGCCAAAGCCAGTTCGCGACCCGCCACGCCTGAAGCGCGACGTAGCCTTTGAAGTTCAGAAGCGGCGGCAGAAGTCGCTTGGACGCAGGGTCATGCAGGACAATCCCCCGCAGGTCGCGGCTCGCGGCATCAACCAGATCCGGCGAGGCTCGAAATGCCTCGTTGGCGATGCGGGTGAATTGTGCGCGATCGGCGCTGCCCGCGCCAAGCCGCTGCCCGACCTGGAAGGCCAGCGCACTTCCGAGGCCGGGATGATCGAGGATGGCGATCGATAATGAACTGCCCAATACGGGCTCGCTGGCCACAACGGCTTCCGCTTCGCGCCGGACCGAAAGCCAAATCCCCTCAGCTGATGCAATTCTGTCGGTAACCGTGGACATCCGCCTGCCCGCAACTCACGCATCTTCCGCGCCCGGAAATTATAGGCGGATCCGGCCGCAGTGCCAGTTCAATCAGGCCGCAAAGCAAACCGCCCGCCTGCTTTTCGGCAGACGGGCGGCTCGATGTCGTCAGGCGTTATGGGGGCACGACGCCTGACGCTCTGGACGTTTTACTTGATGTCAGCTCTGCGGCGGTTGGTCGCTCGGCGGGGTTGGGCGCGGGCGGTGCTGCGCCATGAACTGGTCGAACTCTTCCTTGTCCTTGGCGTGCCGCAGCCGATTGAGGAATTCCTTGAATTCGGTCTGCTCTTCCTCGAGCCGCCGCAAGGTTTCCATGCGGTATTCGTCGAAGGCGCGGTTGCCGCTCGAGGGCGGACCGAAGCCGAAGCGATCCATGTGGTTACGCATCCGCTCCATCTTCCACTGCATCCGCTCCATCTTGTTCTGCCAACGATCCTGGTGACCCCAACAAGCCATTTTTCTGCTCCCGAGTGTGAAAAAGAGAAGGGCAAGCCCGATCGGCCACCAGATGATGAAACCGAGGATGGTCACGGCGATCCAGCCGGGATGCCAGGGCGATCCAGACATATGTGGGCGATAGGGCTCTTCCACGGGGCCGCGCCATCGATTGACATCTGCAGTGTAGGCCATTTCCCTCTCCATGACGGCATCACGCCGTTGTGAATGTAAATAACATTTACATAGGTAACCCATCCCGGTTTTTTGTCAAGCCGGGCGCAAGCCGCCGTTGCCGAATTATTTTCGCAATTTTATTTCGGCTTGCCCCAGGGCCCGGCCGGCTTGTCCGGCGGCTCGCTTGCTTCGGCCGCTCTGCGGTCGGTCGGAAAACCGAGACCGCGCAGATAAATCAGCACTTCGGCTTCCAGCAATTCTTCCGGCGACATCGGCAATTTGCGGCGGGCGGAATCGCCGCGCGCAAACAGCGAGGCGATGCCGTGCGACATCGACCAGATATGCAGCGCCATCATCATCGCCGGCGGCCGCGGCGTGCCGGGCGGCGCCAGCG
>JBATYU010000496.1:0-2249 GCA_049674245.1 Bradyrhizobium sp.
CCTCAAGCCAGGACGCTTCCTATTCACCTTACTTTGCTTGCCTCAGGCACCAGCGCCACGCCGTACGCCCTGCTTGCCCTCAAGCTAGCGCGAAGCGCTTTCGTTCATTGGCACGAACCGGACCTCCAGCGATGTCCGCTATTCGGTCGCTATCGGGGGAAGACCGGACATGGCGCGGAAAGCCTATTTCGGTCGAGATTGACCCGAATGTATGGTCCGGCCGTGCGTTGCAAGTGGTTTCGCCGAGTTGGCAGTGAGCGGTCTTGCATCAATGTATCCGGCCTTGTCGAGCCGGTTGCTTTGGCGGCCAATTGGAGTCGCCGTCAGGCGAGCTCGCGATCCTCCAATACCGCTCGTCGCGTGTACTTCTGCGCGCACCGACCACGATCAACCGGCTGCTTTCTCGGATTCAGAACCCTTCCAGGACCAACTTGCCGATCACTCTTCCGCTTTCGACGGCCAAGTGAGCGTTCCGCAGGTTTTCCACGCTGATGCGGCCGAGGTTCTGCGTGAGCGTTGATCGGAGGACGCCTGCGTCGACCAGGGCCGACACCTCGCTCAGGAGGCGATGCTGCGCGTCCATATCGTCCGTTTGGAAGAGCGAGCGAGTAAACATCATCTCCCAGGAAATAGTGACACTCTTCGCCTTGAACGGCTGGATGCTCTCGTCGAAGTTATCGATGAACGTGATGTGCCCCTGCGGCTTGATCGCTGCGACGATGCCGGGAACACTCCCTGGCGTTGTAGTGATCGCCGCCACATAGTCGACGCCATTGAAGCCGATCGCCTTGATCGCCTCGTCGAGTCGCCGGCTGTGGTCAGCAACGTGCGAGGCGCCGAGCTCACGGACCCATTCGGTCGTTTCAGGACGAGACGCCGTAGCAATCACGGTCAGGCCGGTCAGACGCGCCGCGAGCTGAATCATGATCGAACCAACCCCGCCTGCACCGTTCACAACGAGTAGTGCACCGCAGGGCTTCTTCGAACCGTATGGCACCCTCATGCGATCGAAGAGCATCTCCCAAGCGGTGATCGAAGTAAGCGGCAGCGCTGCGGCTTCGCCGAACGATAGCGTCTTGGGCTTTGGGCCGACGATGCGTTCGTCGACTAGGTGAAACTCAGCGTTAGTTCCGGGCCGATCCATCGCCCCAGCGTAGAACACCTCATCGCCTGGCTTAAAGAGGCTAACCTCGCTTCCGACCGCCTCCACAGTGCCGGCGGCATCGTACCCGAGCACCATGTAGCTCGAAGCTGTCTCGGGGCTTTCCCGCTGCCGGCGCTTGGTGTCGACAGGGTTCACCGATACAGCTTTCACCGCCACTAGGAGGTCGCGCGGGCCCGGTGTAGGTCGAGGAAGCTCGATATCCGTCAGAACTTCGACCCCGCCCTTTGTCCTATATCCAATCGCTTTCATCCGCGTTTTCCCGATAAGCTCTTTTTCACTCCGCCTTGGCGGTCTCCACGTCATCCAGCTCCTTGATCGCGCGCGCCGGCAACTTCAGCTCCACGGCAGCGAAGTTCTCGCGCAGATGCGCGAGCGACGACGTTAGGGTACCGGGCTTGGCTTGTCGATGAGCCACGACATCATCGTCAAGCAACACGGCGGCGGCATAGATGTCGATACGGAGCCCGGACTTTTTACTGAGTTCAAGATTGTGTTGCCGCGGACGAGCCAAAGGTAGCCCACCCGTTTCTCCAGCTGACCAGATTCCGGTTTGCTGCGGCGCATGAGTCCGGAAGTGGCAGATAGTGTTGCAAAAGTCCCAAAACGCCGTGCGGCTAAATTTCCGCCAAAGGACAAAACAAGCGGTAATCGTCGATCGATGTCGCTTCAATCGCGCCACCGAAGTCGTCAGTGAGTTCGTCACAGAATGAGTGGTCCCCCACATCAATATTCGATCGCCGCCCCTACGGCCCGGAAAATTTGTGGTCGGTGAGATAAAAAGACTTTTGCAACACTATCGGCACGTTTGCGACATGCGAACTGTGTCGAGCGATGTCCGCTTTCAAGGGTAACCCGGAAGACATTTGCTCGGACTGAGTTCTCCCGACTTTGACCAACTCGGACATGGACCCTAGCCCAAGGGCAACGCCCTATGCTTTGATATGTCCGACGGATTCTACCGATCTCGGGAGGCCGTTTTGACCGACAATCGCGTTGAACGGCGGCTTGCAGCTATCCTTGCGGCTGATGTGGCTGGATATAGTCGCCTGACCGGCTTGGACGAGGAAGGGACACACGTCCGGCT
>JBATYU010000497.1:0-3086 GCA_049674245.1 Bradyrhizobium sp.
TGCCAGGCCTGGCGTACGCCGCCCCAGCCGACCACCACCGTGGTACTCAACGGGCCGACGAACGAGGCATAGCTCTCGTGTGCCCACGCCGCGTCCATAGCGTCGATGTCACGTGCGACGATCGCGGCAACAAATTGCCGACTCGCAGCGTGAACGCGTTCAAGGTCGCTGGTCTGTTGAGCTTGCGCCGGGGGCATCCCTCCGAGCACCAACCCGACGACGATGAGGGTATTAAATCGTCTCATGGCACGCTCCTTCGCAATCGAGAGACGAGTCCACCATTACATCAGCTCCGCTCAGCACCGCATGATTACAGTCATGTGGCGAAGAGAAGTCTCGACCGAAACGATTAGTCGGGAGAGCAGCGAAGCCAGGGTGCGCAGTACAGCGGTGAGGGCACTCTGACTTAAGCGGAAGTGGTCTTGCTGGCTGTGCCAAGCCTCAAATTTGAGGGTCAGCCGAGCCTCGCGGTTCATATTCATGAGCGCAGCCTTCGTCCATGCATGGTGCTATGGGGGAATGCTCAAAGATGCCATTCTTAGGGGCTGCGACGTGCTAAAGAGCACGCGAAGGGACATGGCCATGCAGAAGGCTGTCCGCCACTGGATCTCCGGCCGCGCCGAGCAACTGTTTGCCCTCGCCCGGCATATTGGCCTTGAGGCCAGCGATAGCGATGAAACAGCCCTGCGCAAACGAGTCGCGGTTGCGCTCTTTGCCGGAACCCTACCCTTTACTATCGCGTGGAGCGCGATCTACCTCGCCGTCGGCGCGCCGTTCGCGGCCACTATTCCCGGCTTCTATTCAGTTCTCACGCCGATCAACACCTTGATCTTTGCGCGCACGCGCAACCTCGCGGTTTACCGCTTCACCCAGCTCCTTCTTGTCTTGATCTTGCCGTGGCTCGTGATGATGAGCCTGGGAGGCTTTCGACAGTCGAGTGCTGTCATCATGTGGGGGGCGCTGTCTCCGCTTGGCTCTCTTCTCGTCGATGAACTGCGTCGTACCGTACTCTGGATCGCCAGCTTCGTCGCGCTCCTTATTGCCGGGGCGATTCTCGAGCCGTACCTGTCTCTCACTGAATTACCCGATACCTTTGTAAGATGGTTCTTCGTGCTCAACGTAGGCATGGTGACAAGCATAACATTCGGGCTTCTTTACTACTTTGTCGACAGGCGGAATTTCTTCCAGGAGCGTGCGGAGATGCTGCTGCTCAACATCCTGCCGAAAGAAATCTCGGAGGCCCTCAAGGCGTCCCCAAAGACGATCGCCAACCAGTTTTCCGCCGCCAGCATCCTGTTTGCCGATGTCGTCGATTTTACGCCGATGGCGGCCAACATGACGCCCCTGGAGTTGGGCGACCTCCTCAACGAGGTATTTCAATGTTTTGACAATCTGGTCGACAAGTACGATCTGGAGAAGATCAAGACGATCGGCGATTGTTACATGGTCGCGTCCGGGGCGCCTCGGCCGAGATCGGACCACGCCAGCGCCATGGTCAACCTTGCGCTCGACATGCGGGCCGAAATCGGAGCCCGTCGGTTCGGCGGCCGTCAACTATCGTTCCGCATCGGTATCAACTCGGGCCCCGTGGTCGCGGGTGTCATAGGCCGCAAGAAGTTCATCTACGACCTGTGGGGCGAGGCGGTCAACTTGGCGAGCCGCATGGAGTCTCATGGCCGCGGCCAGTGTATTCAGATCACGCGCAACACCTACGAGCTAGTCAAGGACGAATTTGACTGCGACGCGCTGGGATCGATCGACGTGAAGGGGGCAGGTCGGACAGAGGTGTGGCACGTGATCGACCGAAAGGGGGCGCGCCTTACCGCCGTCGGTTAAATCCGTGCGTGCTGTTACTGCCGCAAACTGTGCTAACTGTGCATTGCGATCCCGGCGACCGCGCCGACAAATAGTAGCAGGCACACGCTGGACTGGATGAAAAACCCCGGCAAACGACCTTCGACCGCGCGGCTATAACCCGCGAAATACCATCCACGTCCGCCGATCCAGATCAGCCCAAGCGCTGCGGCGACGGCATCGTTGAAATAAAATGCGCAGAGCCATAGCGGCACCAGAAACGTCGGCATCCACTCAAGCGTATTGATGTGCGCCCGGAAGATGCGTTCGAAATCGAGATTGCCGGACGTTGCCGGATGCTTCACACCGAACCTACCGCGCGCCACTGCAACGCGTGTTGCCATGAAGAAATAAAGAGCCACGGCGAGCAGTGTCACGATTGCGGTGTAATACGGCATGATTGCTATTCCTTCGTCTTTTCCGCCTGCTGCGCGAAGGATGCAAGCAGTTGTCCCCAGTCCCCGGTCTTGTCGAAGATGTTGCGCATCTCGGCTCGCCGGTCACCAAATCTGTCGAGCCGCCGGTGCTCAAGTTCAACGCGCGTGACGCCCCTCTCTTCCGATATGAAGCGGATTTCGATCTCGGTCTTTAGTTGTGGGTCATACTGAAAGTTCGCATCGATGTCCCACGAGAGCACGAGTCTCGTGGTCGGCTCCCAGGTCAGCACTGAGCCCCAGTCGCATGTGCTGCCATCTTCGCCGCGCTCGTACCAGCGGCCGCCGACGCGCGGCTCAATGACCGCGTCTACCGCATTGGCCTTGCCGATCTTGTAGACCGCCAGAGGCCACCACGTTGCCATTTGCTCCGTGAAAACCCGCCAGGCCACCTCTCGCGGAGCTTCCACCGTGATGATCTTGCGAACACTGTTTGGATCCGTCCATTCCAAGAATATCTGTTTGGCCATCATGATCCTTTCCTGGCCGCTTGCTCTGCGGCTTGCTTAAAGGCATCCAATGTTTCGTCCCAAAATCCGTCAAACCATCGCCGCAGAGCCTCGACCCCGCGCCGATCCACCTGGTAGAGCCGTCGCGTGCCATCGGCCCTGACCGTGACCAGTCCGGCTGCCCGCAGCACTTGAAGATGCTGCGAAACGGCAGGGCGGCTGACTCCCATTCCTTTTGCCAACTCACCTGCGGAGCAGGTGCGATTGCGCAGACGAGCAAAGACCCGCCGCCGCGTCCGATCTCCGAGCGCGTCTAGAGCTTGCTCAGCGTTGATCATCACTCATGATC
>JBATYU010000498.1:0-2844 GCA_049674245.1 Bradyrhizobium sp.
TCCCGTGCTGGGGAAGGGTGCACGGGCGTCCAGACCGCATGAGAAAAACTAAGGCTGTCCGGAGAAATGATGCTTTGCAGGTATGGATGAGATCGGGTTTTGTGGCGCCTAGTCGGGCTTAAGCGCAGCCGCCCGGCGTCGCACCTCGACAAGACGGGTGGTCCAAGCGCTGCTCCAGTCCCCACGTGGGAAAGGAGCACCCTGTGAGCCACCAGACCGCAACGACAACCACGCCATTTCCGGCCCCCGCGAAGCCCGCGTCCGCTCGCGCAGCGGCGCGCACCAAGCTCATACTCGAGGGGCCCATCTTCTCGACGCTGCTGCGCATGTCGGCGCCGAACGTGCTCAACCTGCTCGCGTTCACCGGAATGGTCACGTTCGACGGTTTCTTTCTCGGCCGCCTCGGCTCCGACGCGCTCGCCGGCGCGTCGCTGGTGTTTCCCTGGGTAATGCTCGTCCTGCAGTCGACCAACAGCGGGATGGGCGCCGGAGTTTCGTCGGCGGTCGCGCGCGCTGTCGGTGCCGGAAAGTCCGAACGCGCCAACGCGCTCGTCTTCCACGCCTTCCTGCTCGCGCTTGCGCTCGGCGCAATCTTCGCCGGCCTGATGCTGCTCGGCGGGCTCGTCCTGTTTCGCCTGATGGGCGGGCAGGACGACATGCTCGACGCCGCGCTCGCCTACGCCTATGTGCGCTGGGCGGCGCCGCCGCGATCTGCATGCTCAACTTCATGGGCAATGCGGTGCGCGGTACCGGCAACATGGCGCTGCCGGCCGGCGTGCTGGTCGCCTGCGTGCTGGCGCACATTGCGATCTCGCCGATCCTGATCTTCGGCTTCGGACCGCTGCCGCCGCTCGGCGCGGCCGGCGCGGCCTGGGGCCTGGTGCTGCCGTTCGCAGTCGGTGGCGCGTGGTTCGTCTGGTACCTGTACTCCGGGCGCGCGCTCGTGCGGCTGAGCTTCCGCGGCGCGACGCCGCGCTGGGAGCTGTTTGCCGACATCCTCAAGGTCGGCGTGCCGGGCCTGGTCAACACCGCCTTCACCAACCTGTCGGTCGTCGTGCTGACCGGCATTTCCGCCCGCATGGGACGCGACATCGCCATCGGCTACGCGATGGGTGCGCGGCTCGAATACATCATGCAGCCGCTCGCATTCGGCTTCGGCACCGCGATCCTCGCGATGGTCGGCACCAACTGGGGCGCCCGCCAGTACTCCCGCGCCCGCGCCATCGCGCTCACCGGGGTGACCATTGTCGCGGCAGTGTGCGGCAGTATCGGGATCACCGTCGCGATCTTCCCCGCCCTGTGGCTCGGCCTGTTCAGCGACGACCCTGACGTTTTCCGCGTCGGCGGCCTCTACCTGCACATCGTCGCACCGCTCTACATCTGCTTCGGCATGGGCCTCGGACTGTTCTTCGTCTCGCAGGGTCTCGGCCGCGGCGCCGCGGCGGCCGCCGCCAACGGGGTGCGCCTCGCCGTGAACGTCGTCGGCGGGCTCATCGCGGTCTACTGGCTCGATCTCGGCATGACCGGGTTCTTCGCCTCGGTCGCGGTCGGCTTCGCGGTCTATGCGGCGCTGCTCGTCTGGGCGGTGGTGCGGGTGAAGGAGCCCGGCACCGCGGTCGCAGCAACCGCTTAAGCACAAGCGGTAAATTCAACATTGTAGCGTCCGGGATATAGCGGCCTCCCATCAGGTGGACACCCATCCAAGCGCTGCTCGCCTCAACTTGGGAGCGAGCCATGGATGGTATGGTTCTCGTACTTTTTCTCTTTGCAACGTTTATCGGCGGGGTGACAACCGGTCTTGCCGGATTTGCCTTGGCCCTCGTGGTGTCCGGTGTATGGCTGCACATCCTTTCGCCGATCCAGACCGCAACACTGATCGTCGGCTACAACCTTTTGACCCAGAGCTACGCCATCTGGAAGTTGCGGCACGCGCTGAGCTGGCGGAAGGTGGCACCATTCATAATCGGCGGCGCAATCGGCGTCCCAATCGGCACGATGTTGCTCACCTATATCAATCCGGCGTATCTGCGCACCGGACTCGGTGTGCTGCTCGTGCTTTACAGCATCTACAGCTTGGCCCGGCCGGCGTTCAAGCCGGTGCAGTCCGCAGTTCCGACCGACGTCGGCATCGGATTCCTTAACGGACTGCTTGGCGGGCTGACTGGACTTACCGGAATCATCGTGACCGTGTGGAGCCAATTGCGCGGCTGGCCGAAGGACGTGCAGCGCACCGTCTTCCAGCCGGTCAACCTCGCGGCCATTGTGATGAGCGCTGTATCGTTGAGTATCGCTGGCGCCGTCACCGCCGAAACGATCAAATTGTATGTGCTCGGCCTTCCTGTGCTGCTGGCCGGCATGTGGACTGGACTCAAATTGTACGGGAAACTCGATGATGCCGCATTCCGTAAGGTGTTACTGCTGCTGTTGCTGGTGTCCGGAATAACGCTGATCTTGCCCGCATGGATTCTTCGATGACCGGTGAACGAGGCCAAGAGAACGCAACGTAGCGAGGTAATCCAATAAAGCTGCTGATTGCGGCGGTGTCCATGAGTCTGGATTTGGCACGAA
Source organism: Bradyrhizobium sp. (assembly GCA_049674245.1). GTDB lineage: Bacteria > Pseudomonadota > Alphaproteobacteria > Rhizobiales > Xanthobacteraceae > Bradyrhizobium. The sequence goes on from JBATYU010000498.1 coordinate 2,569, forward strand.
CCCGACCTCCAGTGTTGTCCGCAATTCGGTCGCTATCAGGGGGAAAGCGGACGTGACGCGGACCGCCCAATTCGGTCGAGAATGACCCCAAGCTGACACGAATAGCGAATGTCCCTTGGATATCGCTGGCTTCCGGTTCCCTACCGGGAGACTGCCTAGATGATAGTTATTATCAAAAGCAGCAACTGGTTTTGATCTGGCGCAACATGCTCTTTCCCAAAATCATCTATTGATAATCAAACATCGGCCGGTGGAGGCGGCCATTCTTCCGGCACA
>JBATYU010000499.1:0-3466 GCA_049674245.1 Bradyrhizobium sp.
GGCGAGCACCGCGCGCGGATCGTTGCCGAAGATCGCACGCGCCACCGGCAGGTCCAGATAGGCCGCCGACATCGCGCAGCCGCCGGCCTGGCTGAGGCACCAGGCGGTCGAGCCGTCGGCGCGCGCGACGGTCTCGATCACATGGAAGAAGGTAACGGGATCGGTCTCGATCCCATTCGAAGAGCGCGGCAGCAAGAGGCGGAACAGCTCCGCCTCATGCAAGCGGTCGAGCAGGGCCGGCGGCAGCCGCCGGATAGCCTCGATCTCGTCGGAGGCGGCCGCAACCGCAGCGCTGACCGCCTCGGCCCGCGCGATCACGCTCCGGTCGCCGGCAAGATCTGCGGAATTCGCGGCCAGCGTCTCCACGGACTTACGCCTGCCGGACCCTGGCCGTCGTCGCCAAATCGGCTGTAACGGTCAGCTCCCTGTCGATCTCTTCGATCGACTTGCCCCTGGTTTCGATGCCGAAGAAGTAATAGACGAAGCCGGCCATCAGGAACCAGCAGCCGAGATAGACGAACGCCATCGGGATCTGCGGCAATGGCACGTCCGGCTTGAGGTAGTTATTTGAGCCGACGATCAGCGCGAGCCCGAGTGGGCCGATGATCTTGCCGATGCCGCCGAAGCCATAGGCCGAGCCCATGCCCGATGTTCGCAGATGCGAGGGCCAGACCTCCGCCGCATAGGGACCGACGATGGCAAAACCGCCGTCGGCGAAGAAGAACGTCACCGCCAGGATCAGCCAGAACGCCGACACGCCAAACAGCGTGGCGTCGTAGTACTGGCCTGCTACGATGGTGAGGACACCAGCGCCGAAGCCAAGCAGGCCGCCGGCCTTGCGCCGTCCCATCCATTCCGAGAAGAACGAGAACGATAGCCGCCCGACGAAGCCAAACACGGTGAGCAGGATCATCATCTTGGAGGCTTCCTGCGGCGTCACCTTGAGGAGCAGCACGAACAGCGCCGGCGCCCACAGCGTGATGCCATAGACGCCGGTCTGGGCGCCAGCATTGCCCAGCCAGGAGACGATCAGGCTGCGCGGATATTTGAAAAGGTCGAGCCAGTTGCTCCTGATGACCGGGCCGGCGTCGGCCGCCGTCGGCAACGGCAGCGCGGATGGCTCCATCTGCAGCGCCCAGGCCAGCGACTTACGCGCCTCCTCATAACGGCCCTGACGGCACAGCCAACGAGGCGACTCCGGTACCCAGAGACGGACCAGCAGCACCAGCAGCGCGGGCAGCACGCCGATCGCAAACAATAGCCGCCACTGCCCGGCGCCCACCTGAGTACCGATGACTGCGCCGAGCCCGACGCCCAGCGGGATCACGCAGGTCACGATGCCGCCGACCCAGCCGCGCTTGGAGGAGGGCATGAATTCCTGCACCAGCGGCAGGTCCACGCAATAGAGGCCGCCGACGCCGGTGCCGACAAAGAAGCGCATGATCGCGAGATAAATCCAGCCATTGTCCGGGGTGAAATAGAGCAGGCCGGTTGCGATCGAGAAGTTGAGCACGGTCCCGATGAAGACGACGCGGCGGCCGATCCGATCGGCAAGCCAGCCCCAGACATAGGCGCCGATGATGGCGCCGACACCCGAACTCAGCAGCACGATGGCGGATTGACCGAAGGTGAGCTTCCACGGCCCGATCAGGAACGCCAACACAAAGGCGATCAGGAAGTAGTCGAAGAATTCAAGGGCGTCGCCAATGATGGCGGCCGTGAGAATCCTGATCTGGTTGCCGGTCAAAGATGTCCGGCGATCGAGTATCTCGAACATGGCGTTTTCCCCTTGGCGCCTGTTCGTTTTTTGGGCGGCCGTCGCGCCATCGCACCGCCTGAGCGGGGAAAGCTACCCTGCCGATGCCGCGAACGGCAAGCCCAGCGGGACGCGGGGCAGGTGCGCTACATGCGAGCTCGCGAAGAGCCGGAACGGCCACGAAATCGGGGCGCCTGAAAATTGCTTGCGCCGATTGATGCTCGCCAAGATCGCGCTTGCGGTTGCGCTTTGCATCCTTTCGCAGTGCGGGGAACGCAAAGGCGCCTGATTTATTAAAGGTTTGCGGCTATGGTGATGAATTCCGGATTCGCCACACCGGCGTCGACACACACCCAGCGGCCCGGCAGAATGCGATGGAAGAAAGACGCAAGCATCCGCGGACCGAGATCAACCAGCCCGGCTATGTTTGCTCGGGTGGTTCGGTGATGAGCTGCGTGGTGCGAAATATCTCGGCCGAGGGTGCGGCGATCGACGTCGAAAACCCGGCCTTCGTTCCCGAGTGCTTTCGTCTGGTGATCGCGAACGATGCGGCCGATGTGCGCGAGTGCAGGATCGCCTGGATCCAGAAAAACCGGATCGGCCTCACCTTCGTCGAGACGTGACCCTCTGCGAACCAGAAGCCTCAGCGATTGAGCAGCGGCTTGATCTTTGCTTCCAGCTCCTCGAACGACATCGAGCCCCTCAACCTCTCGCCATTGACGAAGAAATAGGGTGTCGCGTCGACCTTCAACTGCTCGTAGGCGAATTTTTGATCGGCCGACAGCTTGTCGAGCAGCGCCTGGTCTTTGACGCAAGCAGCGACCGCTTCCTCGCTCATTCCAAAATGCTGGCCGATGTCGTTCATGGTCTCAAGCGTATTCTCCAAAAGGCCTTCCTGCCGCTTGAACAGCATGTCGACGGCCTCGAAATATTTCGGCACATCGCCGCCCGCGGCGCAACGCGCCAGCATCGACCCCGACGCGGCCTTGATGTCGAGCGGGAATTCGCGGGACACGAACCGCACCTTGCCGGTATCGATATATCTCGACCGCAGCATCGGGAGCACGTTTTGCTCGAATGCCGCGCAGTGCGGACAGGTGAGGGAAGAGAACTCGACGATCGTCACCGGCGCGCCGGCAGGCCCGAGCGCCATGTCGGGCAGCGATACCGGCTGCGCTGCCAGCGCCGCGTCCTGCGCCATGGCGCGATCGGTCAGGGCACTGCACGGGAAAGCGGTGAGCAGGCTGAGAAACGCGGCGGCAACGATGCGGCGGATGACGGTCAACGGCGTGCTCCAAAATCGGGCATCGATACGCGGGTCAAATATAGCGCTCGCTAGCCTGAAACCTACGGCCTGGCAATCCCGCGCGGCAACGCCAAAGAGAACGCCAAGAAAAATACCAAGAAAAACGCTATGGAAAACGCCATTGAAAAAGCCGGCTGCTCTTTATGGGGCAGCCGGCTTTTGAAACAGATGCGGGATATTGGCGGCTCAGGCCCAGGCGATGCTGAGGTCGATGCCGGCGGTCATCAGAGACAATGACGCAACCAGGCCGACGCAAGAGAACAGCGCGATGATCTTGAGAGACTGATCGGCGGCAGCGATCGCTGGAACCGAAACGATGGAAATCATGGTCATGGCAGCCCCCTGTTGGTTGGCGCTGAAGTCCATTCAGGCCGGGAGGTTGTACGCCTGACATGTTGATGGGC
>JBATYU010000500.1:0-2389 GCA_049674245.1 Bradyrhizobium sp.
GCCCGATCGCGAGGCCCTGCACCGCCATCGAGCAGACGCCGACCAGCGCCAGCGTCAGGCCGACCGTGGTTGCGTTCCAGCCATAGCGATAGGTCGCATAGAGCACGAAGGTCGAGGGCAGCACGACATGGGCGAGCTGGGCAAAGAAATTCGCAACCGACAGCCCCGTGAGCACGCGGTCAGTGCGCAGCAAATACAGCGCGCCGACCGGGTTGGCGCTCTTCCAGCGAAATGGCGAGCGGCGATCCCTCGGCAGCGATTCCGGCAGGATCAGCAAGCCATAGAGCCCGTTGGCAAAGCTTAAGCCCGCCGCGACCCAGAACGGCAGCCGCGGCTCGATGCCGCCGAGCAGGCCGCCGAGCGCGGGCCCGAGAATAAATCCGGCGCCGAAGGCGACGCCGATCTTGCCGAACACCGCGGCGCGTTTTTCGGGCGCGGTCAGGTCGGTGATGTAGGCGAATGCGGTCGAGATGCTTGCCGAGGTGATGCCGGAAATCACCCGGCCGATGAAGAGCCAGGTCAATGACGGCGCCAGCGCCATCAGCACATAGTCCAGCGCCAACCCGAAATTCGACAACAGCACCACCGGCCGCCGGCCGAAGCGGTCGGACAAGGCGCCAGCGATCGGCGAGAAGAAGAACTGCATCAGCGCCCACACCGTGCCGAACAGGCCGTAGATGCGCGCCGCGTTCGCGGTGTCGTTGTTGACGAAGCTCTCGATCAGTTTTGGCAGGATCGGGATCACGACGCCGAGCGCCAGCGTGTCGAGCAGGATGGTGACGAAGATAAAGGTGACCGCCGCGCTGCGCAGCGGCGCCGCCTCGGCAACGCGTTCGGATGGGCGCTGGCTCATGACGGCCGCCTGCGCTTGTGCGCGAAAGGATTGGCCTTCTCACGCAGCGTGATCCGCACCGGCGTGCCCGGCAGCTCGAACACCTCGCGCAAGGAGTTGGTGAGGTAGCGCAGGTAGGATTGCGGCACGGCGTCGGCACGCGAGCAGAACACCACGAAACTCGGCGGCCGCGCCTTGGTTTGCGTAATATAATTCAGCTTCAGCCGCCGGCCCGATACCGCAGGCGGCGGGTTGGCATCGACCGCCTGCTCGAACCAGCGATTGAGCGCCGCGGTTGCCACGCGCTTGTTCCAGACCGCATAAGCCTCTTCGATCGCGCCCATCAGGCGATCGATCCCCTCGCCCATCAGGCCGGATACGGCAATCACCGGCACGCCTCTGACCTGCGGCAGGAGGTGATCGGCCTCGCTGCGCAACGCCGAAATCTGTGCGGGCTTGGCCGCCATCAGATCCCATTTGTTGACCGCGATCACCAGTGCCCGCCCCTCGCGCTCGATCAAGTCGGCGATACGCAAATCCTGCTCCTCGAATTTGTGCTGGGCGTCGATGGTCAGGACCACGACTTCGGCAAAGCGCACCGCGCGCAGCGCATCCGCCACCGAAAGCTTTTCCAGCTTTTCCTCGATCCGCGAACGGCGCCGAAGACCCGCGGTATCGAACACGCGAAAGTCGCGGTCCTTCCATTTGATCTCGACGGAGATGGAATCGCGGGTGGTGCCGGCTTCCGGGCTGGTGAGCAGACGCTCTTCGCCGAGCAGATGGTTGATCAGCGTGGATTTGCCGGCATTGGGGCGTCCGACGATGGCGACCCGGATCGGCCGTTTTGCAACGTCCTCATCCGCTTCGATGATGTCGTCGTCGTGAAACTCTTCGGCTTCGTCGACGGGCTCGGGCATCAGCACGCGCAAGGCATCGTAGAGATCGCTCAGCCCCTCGCCGTGCTCGGCCGAGATCTCGATGGGGTCGCCGAGGCCGAGCGCGTAGGATTCCATGGCGCCGAGCTCGCCATGCTTGCCCTCGGCCTTGTTCGCAACGAGGATCACCGGCTTGTCGGCGCGCCGCGCGAAGTCGGCGAAGGCGCGGTCGTTCGGCGTCAGTCCTGCGCGCGCATCGATCACGAACATCAAGGCATCGGCCAGCGCGATCGCGGTTTCGGTCTGCTCCTGCATCCGCGCCGTGAGCGAGCCCCTGGCGCCTTCGTCAAGACCGGCGGTGTCGATCACGGTGAATTCGAGATCGCCAAGCCGCGCCTCGCCTTCCCTGCGGTCGCGCGTGACACCGGGCTCGTCATCGACCAGCGCAAGCTTCTGCCCGACCAGCCGATTGAACAGCGTCGATTTTCCGACGTTGGGCCGGCCGATGATGGCGATCGTGAAGGACATCGATGATCCCAGCGCATTTTATGATGCGCGTGTCAATGAGACCGAGAAGCGAAAATCAGCGCTGGAAGGTGCTGCTCGGCAGCGGCGCCGGGAATGGCGACGGAGATTGCTGCGCCGATTGCGCCGGCTGGGCCTGCGGCGCGGCGGACTGATC
>JBATYU010000501.1:0-6564 GCA_049674245.1 Bradyrhizobium sp.
GGACAGCACGACGAGATCGGCGCCGTCGGCCCTGGCTTGCGTGCGCGCGGCACGTGCCTTGGCGGCGTTACCCTCGACGTCGCCTACCGTCGGGTTCAACTGGGCGAGCGTGATCGTGAATTGGGCGGTCATGGGAGGATGGTGCACCGCATCAGGCCAAACTGCAATTGCCGGCTTTAGATCGCGCCCATGCGCTCGGCGAGGGCGAACAGCCAGAACAGGCCGGCCATCACCAGCGCGACGCCGACCGCCGCCGAGCCCATGTCCTTGACCCGCCCGATCTGCGGGTCGTGATTGGTGGTGAGCCGGTCGGCGAGCTTTTCGATCGCGGTATTGAGCAGTTCAATCACCAGCACCAGGACCACGGTCGCAACAAGTTCGACGCGGCGCATACCGGTGGCGCCGACCAGCCACGCCAGCGGCAGCGAGACCACCAGCCCGACCAATTCCTCGCGAACAGCCTGCTCCGAACGGAAAGCAGAGACCAGGCCGTTTCGCGTATTGATGGTGGCCCGCCAGAATCGCAGCAACTTAGAATCCCGCAGCCGCCGGCACCGGCTTTGCCTTGCCGCTGCGCTCCTGCTTGAGCAATTCCGCGATCAGGAAAGCCATGTCGATCGATTGTTCGGCATTGAGCCGGGGATCGCAGACCGTATGATAACGGTCGCTGAGACCCTCATAAGTGACGGCGCGGGCGCCGCCGATGCATTCGGTGACGTCCTGTCCGGTCATCTCCAGATGCACGCCGCCGGCATGGGTGCCTTCCGCCGCGTGGATCGCAAAGAACGACTTCACCTCCGACAGGATGCGGTCGAAGGGCCGCGTCTTGTAGCCGGTGTTCGAGGCGATGGTATTGCCGTGCATCGGATCGCATGACCAAACCACCGCGCGGCCTTCGCGCTGCACGGCGCGGATCAGGCCGGGCAGGTGATCGCCGACCTTGTCCGCGCCAAACCGGTTGATCAGCGTCAGCCGCCCCGGCTCGTTGTCGGGATTGAGCACCTCGATCAGCCGCAACAGATCGTCAGGCTTGAGCGACGGCCCGCATTTCAAGCCGATCGGATTCTTGATGCCGCGGAAATATTCGACGTGACCGTGGTCGATCTGGCGGGTGCGGTCGCCGATCCAGATCATGTGGCCCGAGGTCGCATACCAGTCGCCGGTCGTGGAATCGACGCGGGTGAAGGCCTGCTCGTAACCGAGCAGCAGCGCTTCATGGCTGGTATAGATATCGGTCGCGCGCAATTCCGGATGGCTTTCGAGGTCAAGTCCGCAGGCGCGCATAAAATTCAGCGCCTCGGAAATGCGATCCGCCAGTTCCCGGTAACGCCGCGATTGCGGGGAATCCTTCAGGAAACCGAGCATCCACTGGTGCACGCTGCCGAGATTGGCGAAACCGCCAGTGGCAAACGCGCGCAACAAATTGAGCGTCGCCGCCGACTGGCGGTAGGCCATCAACTGACGCTGCGGATCGGGCGTGCGCGCCTGCGCCGTAAACGCGATATCGTTGACGATGTCGCCGCGATAGCTCGGCAACTCGACGCCGCCAATGGTTTCGGTCGGCGACGAGCGCGGTTTTGCGAATTGTCCGGCGATGCGGCCGAGCTTCACCACCGGCACCGCGCCGGCATAGGTCAAGACCACGGCCATCTGCAGAAAGACGCGGAAGAAGTCGCGGATATTGTTGGCGCCGTGTTCGGCGAAGCTTTCGGCGCAGTCGCCGCCTTGAAGCAGGAAGGCCTCGCCGGCGGCAACGCGCGCCAGCGCCTTTTTCAGGTTGCGGGCCTCACCTGCAAACACCAGCGGCGGAAACGTCGCAAGCTGCGCCTCGACATCAGAAAGCGCCTTGGCGTCGGGATAGTCGGGCACTTGCAACACCGGTTTGGTGCGCCAGCTATCGGGTGTCCATCGCTCGGACATGACGTTAACTCCTGTAGCAAAAACCGCTACTTACCAATGGAGAGTGAAGCGCCGCGTTATACACAGCCTGGCGCCGAACCGCTAGTTGCAATTCAGCTCGCCAAGACAAACCCTTGCGGCAAAAGCCCAATTCGCATTTGCTGGAGGCCAAGGAGAAGCACGGGGGAATCGCGGTGAGCGAAGCTGCGCTGGACGAATTTTTCGCCGACGACATTACTGTGCCCTCCGCCGACGGATACCCGCTCGCGGCGACCCTGTTCCTGCCCCGCGGCGCCAAGCGCCACGCCGTTCTGATCAATTCGGCGACCGCCGTGCCGCGTAAGATCTATCGCGGCTTCGCGGGCTACCTGGCGCACCGCGGCTGCGCGGTTTTGACCTACGACTACCGCGGTATCGGCGATTCCAGGCAGAAGGCGGTGGAAGGCTACAACCAGCCGAAATCGCTGGTCGGCTTCAAGGCCTCGATGTCGGACTGGGCGGCGCTTGACGTCACCGCCGCGGTTAACTGGATGCGCGGGCGCTACCACAACCTTCCGCTCAACTATGTCGGCCATTCCTTTGGCGGCCAGGTGCTCGGGCTTCTTTCCAACAACCGCGAAGTGTCGCGCGCGCTTCTGATCGCGGCCCAGGCCGGATACTGGAAGCTGATGGCCTCGCCCGAGCGCTACCGCGTCTACACCATGCTCAATTTCGTCGGCATCCCCCTCGCCCGTCTGCTCGGCTACGCGCCGGGCTGGAGCGGCATCGGCGAGGATCTGCCGAAAGAGGCCTTTCTGCAGTGGGTCCGCTGGGTGATGAGCCCGCACTATCTGTTCGATGAGAAAGACCTCGACGGCCTTCAGAATTTTTCGAAATACCGGGGCGCGCTGCGCGCGCTGTGCCTTTCCGACGATCCCTGGGCGACCAGGCCCGCGGTCGAAATGCTGTGTTCCGGATTTACCTCGATCAAGCCTGACATTCTTGACGTCACACCGGCCGATATCGGCGCGGCCAAGATCGGCCATTTTGGATTTTTCCGCCCCGAGCACCGCGACACGCTCTGGCGAGGTGCTGCGGAATGGATTCAGGCGGCGGAATAGGATGAGTTGGACCGTCATTGCGAGGCAATCCAGATATGCCTCCGCATTCTCGCGGCGCAGATAGCGTCCGAGCTTTGCCAGAAAACTGTCCCTCGAAAAGAAAGAGGGCGCAGGGAAAGCCGGGTGCCCAATGCACTCGCAGCCTCGCGTGCGAAAGTAAAAAGCACACGAGTTAATCACCACAGGTTCATCGAAACAATCCGGCCTTCCCTGCGCGTTGGTTTTAACGGCTTATAACGTGCTCTCCCCGGCGACGAATTCGTCTTGTCACCGTCGCCGGCGGATTAAGGTTTTGCCAGCCCGGTCGGGCTTTGCGCACCTCCGCCGACTTGACACCAGCAACGGGTGCTAGGACCACACGGTTTTGCCGTCCGCTAGCTGCGCCGCTCGTCTTGCGCGATCCTGATCGCTCACAGGCGAAAACCTGCCCTGCAATCACGCTCGCGCGGCCCGCGCTGCCGCGTCCACCGCATCCCACCCAACGTTCGTGACGATGGCCAACGCCCCTCTTATCGGACCGGGATGGCGAAAGGTACCACAATTTCTGATTTCCGGAAAGAGAATATTTTTGGCGTCAGGACTGGACAGCCCAAATCAGCTTGAATCTGCTCAAGAAATTAGTTTTTAGGCGCACGCGATTTGGCGGGCGTTTTGCCCTGCGAGGCGAGCGGCGCGCACAAAATTGCGCTGATTTGCCCCGTCGGGCACTGCTGAAGTGGCAGTTACCGCCTCAATGGGCCTCTAGCTGGAGGCTCTATTCGGCCGGCGTGCCCGCACCAAGGCTCGCCGCTATTATCGAATCAAGCGACGATGCAATCGTCGGCAAGGATCCGCGGAAGCGCACACTTGTTCCGCGCTGCGCAGGACCGGAACGCGCTCGCCGCGCCAAAATTCATGCCCGAAGTTATGCGGGACTGCGTATAATCTGCTAGTTGAGGTGAGGAGACGTTTGCCCAAAGTTGAGGCGAGCAATGAGGCGCCGCGAGTTCATCGCCGGTTGTTGCGCGAGCGCGGCTTGGCCACTTGCTGCCCGCGCACAACAACAAGCAAGAACATATCGTGTTGGACTCCTTGCAAGCCGGCCAATTGGCGAGGGGGAGGAACGGCGCAAGGCGATCAGAGAAGTGTTGGCGGCCCATGATTTTGTCGAGGGTCGCAATCTTCTTTTTGAGCCTCGCTGGGGTGATTCCTTATCTGAAAACGTCGAAGCGCTGAAAGCAGCCAGAGTCGACGTTATCATTACGTTCGGATATCCGGCCTCGTTGGCAGCAAAGACGTTAGCAAAGGACATGCCCATCGTTTGCAGCGGGGCGGGCGATCCAGTTGCGACCGGCTTGGCCCAAAGTCTGGCGCGACCCGGCGGCAATCTGACGGGCGTTACCGAACTAGCGACTGAACTCAGCGCCAAGCGTCTTGAAATTCTCAAGGAGGCCGTCCCGCACTTAAAGACGGTCGCAATGCTGTTCAATGCAGCTGATCTGGGCATGACTTTGCGCTCCCGTGCCGCCGAAGCCGCGGCTAAGGTTCTCGACGTGAGCGTCCAGACATTAGGCGTACGTGAGCCGAGCGATTTTGGAAATGCTTTTGCTGAAATGACCCGCTCGCGACCCGACGCCATTCTGATGGTCTCAGATACGCTCACTGTGCTCAATCGCAAGCAGGTCATGGAATTCGCCTCGAACAATCGACTGCCCGCCATCTACGAATTCGGTTTTTTAGTGCGCGATGGTGGCTTGATGTCGTATGGGCCGAACCTGCGCGAGACCGGCGAAAGAGTCGGCGACCTCGTGGCTCGCATCCTTCGCGGCGCACGGCCGGCGGATTTACCCCTCGAGCAGCCCACTCACTTCGAGTTTATTGTTAATCTAAAGACCGCCAAGAGCATCGACCTCATTATCCCACCGGCGCTTATTTCACGCGCCGACGAGGTGATCGAATGAAGAGCGATGTCTGTTCATGGCACGTTTGAGACATGCCAACTGACGCCGGAAATGTCTGCCCCTTAGCGGTCATCAGCCCTAGCCCGACAGCACGCTCGTAACAGCCCTCGTTTTTGCCTGTTAATCATCTGGTCGAGCCGTTACGGTGTTCCTACTCGGATTGGGGGCCCGGAGCAGGACGGCAATGCGTTTCTGGCTGGCTGCCTTACCATGGCGATCTTTTTGCGCGCGGACCTTCAGCGCTGCGCTGGCCATCGCATTAATGCTGGCGACGCTGTGTCAAAGTCAGGCGGCTGATCCAAAGCCCAAACTCGTTGTGATGCTGCATTCCTTCGGTCTTCGCTTCAAGCCATGGACTGACTATGCGGAAGCCATTCGCAGCGAGATAAGCCGGCAATCGAAAAGCCCCGTTGATTTTCATGACCACTCGCTTTTGACTGCTCGACTGAATGATGACACGCCAGACAGTCCATTTGTTGAGTATCTTCACGCCCTTTATGCGGAAAAATCCCCCGATCTTATTGTCGCCATCGGTGCGCCCGCCGCGAGTTTTGTCCAGCGGTATCGCCAGCGCCTTTTTCCCGGGACGCCTATGCTCTTTACGGCCGTTGAGGCGCGTCGGGTCGAATACGATAAACTGACAGAGAACGACACTGTTGTGGCGACTACTCACGACTATCTCGCTGCCTTCGAAACTATCCTGCGCGTTTTGCCCGGCACCAAGACAATTGCAATCGTGAATGGGGTTTCTCCCAACGAAACATTTTGGCTGGGGGAGCTACCCCGGGTGCTCGCGCCCCTGTCCGGGCGGGTCGAGCTTAAATGGTACAACGAGCTGTCGTTTGAAGACATTCTGAGGGATGCAGCAAGACTTCCGCCTCACACCGCCATCTTTTGGCATCTGATGAACGTCGATGCTGCGGGCGTTGTGCATGAGGAAAATATAGCGCTGAACAGGCTTTCTGCCATAGCGAGCGCGCCGATTTTCTCCCACCTTGACGTCTTCTTCGGCGAGGCAATCGTCGGTGGCACCATGCAATCGGTAGCCGAAGGGAGCGCTACGGCTGCGGCCGTTGCTGTTCGTCTCCTCGACGGCGAGAAGGCTGGCGACATCAAAACTCCCCCAACCAAGTTCGCACCACCGAAATTCGACTGGCGGCAGATGCAGCGCTGGAGAATTGCCGAGAGCAATCTGCCGCCCGGCAGCACCGTCTACTTCCGCGAGCCAACGGCCTGGCAGCGCTATTCCTGGCAAATCGCGCTGATCACCGCTGTTATTCTCGTGCAATCCGGGCTTATCTCGGGCCTGCTACATGAGCGTCGTCGGCGTCGACTTGCCGAGGTGCAGTCCCGGCAGCGCATGGCGGAACTTGCCCATGTCAATCGCTTCTCCACGGCTGGCGAACTGACCGCCTCAATTGCTCATGAAATTAACCAGCCGCTCGGCGCCATTCTGACCAACGCCGAAACGGCAGACGCGATCTTGAATTCTCCGAGCCCCGACATCGCTGAACTCAAGGATATCGTGAAGGATATTTTGCAGGATGATCGACGCGCCGGTGAAGTCATCCGCAGGATGCGCAGTCTGTTGAAAAAAGCGCCTTTTGAGGTGAAAAATATAGACC
>JBATYU010000502.1:0-2383 GCA_049674245.1 Bradyrhizobium sp.
GAGGAGCCCGATCCTGGTCTTGCTCTGGCGCGCCAAGACCCGCACCAGATTGGAATCGTGCATCGGGTTGAGCGGGTGATCTTTTAAAGGGCTCTCGTTCAGCGGCACCGAACCCACGAACAGATTGCCCATATAGAGGGTGCGCCCCGTCGCGGGGAAAGCCGGCGTCACCAGCACGATCCTCTCGCCGCAATCGGCGCGCAGCGCATCCATCACCGGGCCGATATTGCCTTGATCGGTGGAATCGAAGGTCGAGCAGATCTTGAACAGCACGTGCGAAGTACCGCGTCCGCGCAGCCATTTCTCCGCCGCGCGCGATCGCGACACCGCAAGGCCTGCCTCGATCGACCGGCTCTTCAGCGACACCACCACGGCGTCGACTTCGGGCAGCGCGAGATCGCTTGCGGGCACGCCGATGGTCTGCACCGTGCGCAGCCCGCACCGAGTCAGCGTGTTGGCGAGATCGGAGGCGCCGGTGTAATCGTCGGCGATGCAGCCCAGCGCCAGCGTCACCTGCTTGCTCCGGCATAGGGCCTGAACCAGGCAAGGCCATCAACCGTGTTGCCGCGCGGGACATATTCGCAGCCGACAAAGCCGCGATAGCCGAGCCGGTCGAGCTCGGCGAACAGATATGGATAATTCAGCTCCTCGCCATCCGGCTCGTTGCGCGAGGGAATGCTGGCGATCTGGATGTGGCCTGTGATCGGCATCATCTCGCGCAGCCGCATGGTGACGTCGCCATGGATGATCTGGCAGTGATAGATATCGAACTGCAGTTTCAGATTGGGGATTTTTAGTTCAAGGATCAGGTCGCGCGCGAAGGAAAAATCGTTGAGGAAATAGCCGGGTACATTGCGCGGATTGATCGGCTCGATCACGACGTCGAGGCCATGGGGACTAAGAAACTCGGCGGTCCACGCCGCTGATTTGCGGAACGCCGCCACCGCCTTGGGGTCGCCGCGGTCGGCGATGCCGGCCATCAGATGCAGCCGCTTGACGCCGGTTGCCTGCGCGTAAGGCAGCGCGGTGCGCAGGCTCTCCTGCAGATCGGCGAAGCGCTCGGGCAGCGCGGCAAAGCCCTTCTCGCCGGCATTCCAGTTGCCCGGCGGCAGGTTAAACAGCGCCTGCGTCAGGCCATTCTTGCGCAGCCGCTCGCCGACGGCCTCCGCCGGATGGTCATAGGGAAACAGGAATTCGACCGCGGTGAAGCCCGCTTTCGCCGCCGCCTCAAAACGTTCGAGGAACGGCACCTCGTTGAACATCATCGAGAGATTGGCGGCGAAGCGGGGCATCGATTTACCTCTTGATGGTTCTACTTCACTTTACCGGGCAGGTGGGCGCCGCTGATACGGGCGTACAGCCGCGCCACCGAGGCATCGTCGTCGCGGCCCATGCCGGAAGCCGACGCCATCAGAAACATCTGCAGCGCCGCGGACGCCAGCGGCGCCGGGAACCTCGCATTGCGAGCCATGTCCTGGACGATGCCGAGGTCCTTGACGAAAATCTCCACCGCGCTGCGAGGCTTGTAATCGCCGGCGATCACGTGCGGCATGCGGTTCTCGAACATCCAGGAATTGCCGGCGGAGGCCGTGATCACCTCATAGACTTTTTGCAGGTCGAGCCCTTGTTTGGCCGCGAAGGTGATCGCCTCCGAAGCTGCTGCGATGTGCACGCCGGCCAAGAGCTGGTTGATCATCTTGAAGGCCGCGCCCTGCCCCGGCGCGTCCCCGAGCTCGTAGAGCTTGGCCGCCATCGCATCGAGCGCAGGCCGCGCTTTGGCAAACGCGGCCGGGCTGCCGGACGCCAGAATCGTGAGTTCGCCTTGCGCTGCGCGCTGCGCGCCGCCCGAGATCGGCGCGTCGAGATAATGCCGCCCCGTGGCCTCCAATTGCTTGGCGAGCCTTCGAGCGACATCCGGGTCCATGGTCGCCGACGAGACGAACACGGCATCCTTGGCCAGCGTCTCGACGACGCCTTCCTTGCCGAACAGAACGGTGTCGGTCTGGGCGGCATTGAGGACCACGCAGATGACAATCTCGGCCTGGTGAGCTGCCTCCGCCGGCGTGTGAGCGCCCTCGCCGCCTTCGGCGACAAAACGCGCGACCAGATCGGCCGAGACGTCGCAGCCGGTGACCGCAAAGCCGGCGCGCTTGAGCGAAATCGCCATGCCAAAACCCATCGAGCCAAGCCCGATCACGGCGATGCGCGGTTTGACGGATTTTGATTCAGGCATAAGGCGTTACCTCGGGTTTCCTCACAGCCGAATTTAACAGCGGCTTTGCCACTGGGTATCACGGCTTGGCCGCGCTGCCAAAGCGTGAGAGAAGGCTAAAAACGGGTATGTCGCCAGGTATGTCGCGATGGGCGAAACAAAACTCCGCGA
>JBATYU010000503.1:0-17986 GCA_049674245.1 Bradyrhizobium sp.
ACCGAAGCCGCCAGTGAGTTCGTCACAGAATGAAGTGGTCCCCCACATCAATATTCGATCGCCGCGCCTACAGCCCGGAAAATTTGTGATCGGTGAGACAAAAAGACTTTTGCAACACTATCTGCCAAAGTCAGATCGCCTGGCATGGCCACTACCCCCTCCGATGGAGGTGTCAGGCGGCGCAAGACAGGCTAGTCTCTAACGCTGGAGCTTTCCAAGATCGGGAGCGATGCATGATAGGGCGGCGTCTTGCGTTGCTGGCGGCTGCCGGGGCGGCGGTCTGGTCGGTTGCTGCGGAAGCGCAACCTTATCCAGCGCGGCCCATCACCATCGTGGTGCCCTTCGCGGCCGGTGGCGTATTCGACACGATGGCCCGCATCATCGGAGCGCGGATGGGCGAACTGCTCGGCCAGTCAGTGATTGTGGAGAACGTGACCGGCGCAGGGGGCATCATCGGCGTTGAACGCGTGATCAATGCCAAGCCGGACGGCTATACGGTGCTGCTCGGGACTGTTGGCACCCACGCCTACAATCAATCGATATACCGAAAGCGCCGCTATGATGCGGTGAGCGACTTCACCCCTGTCACGCTCTTCTCTGACCAGCCGATGGTGCTCGAAGGCCGCAAAGACCTGCCCGCCAACAACCTTGCGGAATTTATCGCGCTGCTTAAACAGAACGGCACGAAGATGCAATACGGCTCGGCAGGCGTTGGATCGACTACGCATCTTGCTTGCGCGCTGCTCAACGCGAGGATCGGCGTCGACGTGACCCACGTTCCCTATCGGGGTGGCGGGCCTGCCGCGAACGACCTGATCGGCGGCCACATCGATTATATGTGCGGCAACATAGGTACCTTTGTGGCGCGTGCCGCCGCAAAGCAATCGAAGCCCCTCGCGCTGTTGTCGCGCGAGCGAACGCCGCTGATGCCGGAGCTTGCGACGGCGCACGAGCAGGGTATCAGGGACTACGATGTCGTGACTTGGACGGCTTTCTTCCTGCCGAAAGACGCGCCGAAGGACATTGTGGCCAAGCTGAACGAGGCAACCCATGCCGCAATGGACACGCCTGCGATCAAGACACGGTTTAACGCCATCGGCGTAGTCGGCGTTGCACCTGAGCGGCGCGGGCCCGAATACCTTGCCAAATATGTGGTCGAGGAGATCGCGCGCTGGGAAGGTCCGATCAAGGCTGCCGGTTTGCAGGTGGATTGATGCTGGTTTCTGTGCGTCAGCGCACACGCAGGATGTCAGCTCTGGGTCAAAAGCCGAATAGCTCAAGTCGAGCAAATGTTTTCTGCTTTTCCCTCAACAACGGACATCAAGACCACAGCCTTGTGCCCATAGGTCGTCTTGTAGCTTTCGACCACAGAAGTGGTTCTTTTGTTTTTTTAAAACCGGAATTCTTGTGTGTGAATGAGACCCACCGGTCCGTAGAGCTTAGCTTCCAGGCTTTTGACCAACCACGCCTAGTACGGGGAGACCTAGCGCAGTCAGCCGCGCATCTTCGGATGAGAATATCGCTGATGCTACCATATCCGTCAAAATCGTCCCCGGCCTACCGCCACTACGCGGATTTTGTGCGGGGCGAGCGCCACGGCCGCAACAGAAGTGAGCTGCTTCATGCCGCCCTTGGAAATGGCATAGGTCGCAAGCGAGGGAATGGCGAGCAACGCATTTACCGAAGACATGTTGATAATCACCCCGCCGTCGCTTTGCGCGATCATCTGTTTCGCTGCGGCCTGCACACCAAAGAAGGCGCCCTTCAGGTTGATGGCAATGACGTCGTCAAAATCCTTCTCGGAAATCTCGAGCAGATCCTGATTACGCGCGACGCCGGCATTGTTGACCATGATGTCGATCCGACCGAACTCCTTTGCCGCGGTCGCTACGAGACGATCGACATCGGCGCATTTTGCCACATCGGCCGAAACCACGCGTACATCATTGGGCCGGACCAATTCGGATGCCGTCCTGGCTAGGCCATCGGCATCGATGTCCGAAACAACAACCTTTGCGCCCTCCTTGAGGAATCGTTCAGCGCAGGCTCTGCCGATACCGCGCGCCGCACCGGTGATGACGGCGACCTTGCTGGATAGTTTCATGCATCTAGCTCCAGAGCTTGCGGTCGGGCAAGCCGGACATCAGCTCAGGCCGGCCCGTGAAGCCAACATGAGCACGGAACGGTTTTTTGAGAAAGACGGCATGTGCCGCCCCCATCCCTACCGAATTTCGCGACGTTTCTTCAGCGCATGGCGCGTCGGCGGACTTCAACGTGCAGGAAAAAATAAATACCCCAGTTTGCTTGCGATAGCCGACGTATCTGCCGACCCATCGCTTTTCGTAACTCCGTAAGTATTCGATAACGCGAAGTTTTTTTCTCGGTTCCGACTTACGGGTCACAGCACGATTCGGCAGGCACATGTCAAAATACTAGCGAGCAAGAAAAAATCCCTGAGTGAATGTGGAGCCGGTCCGCGGTCTGCTCTTTTCCCAGAGATGCGACCACCCCCTCCCGGACTAGCTTGCTAGGAGACGAAGTGCAAAAAAATAAAGTCTGGGAAAATATTGCGGCAAAAAATGCTTTCCTAAGCTACCGGTCCCGACCCTCGCGCCTAGAGTTTTGATACCCCCCTGCTCGACTTTGACTATGCGGTTTAGCGATGGTGTCGGCACCGCTATCGCGACGGCGCACGATATGGTCGACCGCATTGGCGCGCTGACCGCATCCAGGCACGACACAGACGGCCTTTGTCGATCGCCAGGCGGCGAGCCCTCAATTGGCGCCAGTGTTTTGAATTGTAGTAGGGATCAGACGACATCAATCTGGTCCTTTGCTTCCTGACCCTCCAAACCGTGGGGGGTCAGCTGAGTCCTTTTTATTGCAAGACTCTTGCTTTCTTAAATCTATGATCTTCATGGTGCTCGCCATTTTCACAGGATTGGACCCTATGAAGCGCGCAGCGGATGGCCCACGCTTCACCCAGGCGAGCCATTCCCGCGAGCAGATGCGAACGATGTTGGTCAGGTTCTTTTCGCCGCGCCTGGGGCGCTCAGTGACAGTGATGTGACCGAGCAGCCGCGCCTCATGCAAGGTGGTCTGCACGGTGGTGCGGCCGACTCCGGCCTGTGCGGCGAGCGCGTCGATCGGGTCATCGCAGAAACCATAACGCTTGATCTTAAAGGCGATGACACACAGGACCGCGCGCTGGCCTTCGGTGTAGTGGTGCCTCAGATTGTCAGGGAGCGCGCTGGAACCGCCGAGCATGCGCCGGCGATCTCGCGACGCCCTGCGATCGGGAGATCGCTGGCGCTGCCTGGAAACGAACCGGCTGAGCACCCTGCCGCTGCTGCGGCCGATCCGGGCTGCATATCCTGGTCCGATGTGGCGGCTCAGCGGACGCCGGCTTTGTATCAAGGTGGCAAGATTAATCGCCTCGGCGTCACTGATCGCGCCGACGTAGTTGGCTTGCTGGACCAGCTTGCCGGCCTCGTCGAGTTGATTCACGTCGCAAGCGCCGTTGATGACAACGCGAAGCTGTTGACCGTATGCGCTCGGCGGTTGATCTGAAACCTGGGTTGCCCGCTCGGAAATCCAGTTTGCGAGCTCGGCAGAAACGCTAAAGGCGCTCATTGCTGAGCCCTCCGCGCCTTGTCGATAGCCGCCAACGCCCTCGCGCGGACGCGGAAGTTTCCGAGCGGCCGGTCTTTCGCATCGAACGCTTTGTATTTTTTTGGGCCGGTCTGCACATATCGACCGAGCCGTTCGCGGCCGATATAGACCGAGTGATAGATGGGTTTCGCGCGCAGCGCTCGATCGGCGATGTTTTGCGCCGCTCTTGTAACCCTTTGATCGGATTGGAGCTCGATTGCCTCAGTTTTGCAGCTATCCTCTTGATCTACTTGGAAATGATGTAGCTTCCCAAGCTGCATACGAGGGTTCGATTCCCTTCGCCTGCTCCAAGAGCTCAATTGGCCGCGAAAGCGCGGCGTTCCGGCAACAGGCAGTGCTGACGATTTTGGAAACAAAAAAGATGCGGCCCCCTAGCCGCTCTTTTTCCATCATCCGCGGTGGGTCGGATGGCGATGGTGCACCATGCGGGGCGCCGGGTACGCATTGTATGCGTTGCCGTTCCGCCAGTTGCCATCGGTATAGGGATTGCCGGGGCCCTGGTTCTGACAATTGGCGTTCGGGTAGAACTGCGCGCAATAGCCGGGGTCTTCGATGACTTGCTGCGCCAGCGCGGGCGTCGCGAAAGCTGCCGCAGCAACCGCAGCGGCGCCAATCAATGCGAATTTCATCTTTGTCTCCTGTTTAGTGCAATGGTTAGTTCGTGCAACGAGGAGATGGTCACGCAGCTTGTGTTTCGCCAATTGCCGTTTGGTTAGCTCCTGCAAACGTGAAAATTCGTCATCGAGGTTAGGCACGCTTCACATCATGCGCGCGACTGCCCCATTTGACCGGGGCAATCGCATCGCTGCTATGCATCAAGCGCCCGGCGGCACCTGATCCAGAAATCCGGTGATGCTGCGGATACGGCCGTCCTTCAGCACGGCGAAATCCGTGCCCTTGATCGGGCTGTCGACACCGTCGGGCCCGAGGCCCCAGGAGAAACGGACGTGGTCGCCATACCCGTTGGGTTCGCCGATCAGCCTGAATTTGAAGTCCGGGAAGCGCTGCTGGACGCCGGCGATCAATGCGTCGACGCCCTCAGGGCCGTCGCCGCTCATCAGGGGGTCGACATATTTCGCATCAGTGGTCCAGTTCTCGCTGAGGATCTCGCGGCGGCGGCTCGGCGTGCGCTCGTTCCATAGATCGATGTATCTGTTGGCAACATTGTTGATGTCGGTCATTGGTCTCTCCTTCGATGATGCCGGCTGGATCGGCTGACCCACTATCGAAGGTTCGCGCCGGCCAATCGATTACCTCGGAGGTCATGGATTTCGAAGGCGCGGATTACGCCGCCCGCCCGCATCGACTAATGCTTCAGCCGCCTTGAGGATCGCGCCGCCCGGTCCCTTCCGGCCGCCAAGTGTTTGGCTGATGGCATAGGTGCCCTCGACGAGAAGCAGGAGGCCGTCGGCGAGCTGTATCGGCCGGGCGACGCCAAGCGCGCGAGCGATGCCGAGAAAGCGCCGCCGCATCTCCCGCTTGTTGGCCTCTACCACCTGATGCCCGGGATGCGCGGCGTCGGGAAATTCCGCGCAATAATTGATGAAGGGACAGCCGCGATAGCCGGGCTGTGTGGTTCGGTGCGCGAGATAGCTCATGATGGCGCGCAACTGCGCCCGTGGATCGTTGCTGTATCGGCCAAAGCTTTCGTCCCATTGGCGCCAAAAGGATTCGTTGCGTTCCCTCAAATAGGTGACGATCAAATCGTCCTTTGACGGGAAGTTGCGATAGAGGCTGATCTTGGCGACGCCGGCCTCTTTGACGATGGTCTCGACCCCGATGGCCCGGATACCCTTCCGGTAGAAAAGGTCGGCGGCCACCTCGAAAATCTTGTCGCGCGCCAGCTTCGTGGCTCCCCGACCCCCGATCTTGCGTTCCGTTCCGGTTTTCATGGTCGAGTGGCCTCCCTTCGCTTGACATGTAACCGACCGGTTCGTATCAATCAAGTGATACAAACCGGTCAGTTACATCTGCGGGGAAGGAGCCGAAAGCCATGAAGCATTTTGTCCTGAGGGGGAATATCTCGTCCCGTTCGAAGAGCTCAGCGAATTGATCCCCAAGCATCAGGCGTTCCTGCAAAAAGGTTACGACGCCGGACACTTTTTGTGCTCGGGACCGCAGATTCCCGCGGGTGGAGGCTTCCTGATAGCCCGTGCCGAATCGTTGGAAAAATTGCAGGAGCTGTTGGCCGAAGAGCCGTTTACCGGCGCGAAGAAAATGCGCTTCTCCAGGATCACGGAGTTCAATCCGGTTCAACACCAGCCGGCTTTGAAGGACTGGTTCGCCACATCATTGTGATCACCGCGGGTCTACGGCTCGATCTTGAGCACAGCCTTCATGTTGGGATGGAAGCGGCAATAGTAGTCGATCGTGCCGGCGTTCTTCAAAACCAGCGTCATCGTTGTCTTCGGCGGCATCGTCACGTCGAAGTCGCCGTTGCGCGCCGTGGCGGTATGGGCGAACACGTCCTTGTTCACCCACTCGACGGTGTCGCCGACCTTTGCCGGAGTCTCCGCCGGCGCGATCACCAGGTTTTCCATCGTGATTTGAATGGTCGCCGCATGCCCCGGGACGGACCCCGCGAGCGTCAGCGCTGCTACGATCGAAAGGGTCCATCTCGGCGTCATGATAAGGCTCCTTACTTCAATTCGGCGGCGACATGTTCGGCATGCTGCTCGTGGCCCTGAAAGATCTTCAGGCCGGTCTGCAGCAGGCTTTTCAGCTCCGCATTGGTCGCGTTGGGAATGAGCGTCGTCTCCAGCGCGCTGTCGACCGCCTTGTGGTAGGCGACCTCGTTGGCGACATAGGCCTTGTCGAATTCGGCGCCCTTGAGCTTGCCGAGCTCGGCGAGTTTTTCCGCGGCGTTCTTCGACAGGGTCTTGCTGGTGTCGTTGTCCGCAGGCGTGACCTTGAGCTTCTTGACCAGGTCCAGCGCCTGCTCGTTCACGGCTTCATGGTCGCGCACCATGTCTTCCGCGAACGCCTTGACCTCCTTGTTGCCGGTCTTGGTCAATGCCTGCTTGGCGGCGGCGATATCGATCACGCCGGCGGTATAGGCGATATGCGCGATTTGCGGATCGGTCGGCTTGGCGCCTTGCGCCAGCGCCGCACTGCTCAAAAGGCCGATTGCGGCGATCGCCGCGCTTAATCGAATAAACATGGTTTGACACTCCTGTGGCGCCGGACGCGCATGCGCCGGCGGCTTGTTGGTTGCACAGGGATTGGATGAGGGGAGGGCGCGAAGGTTCCCGAAATAATTAACCGAAGCCCAGCCGCCTCAGCACGACGTCTGTCAGGCGTTCGCAACGCCGGCCGGCAAACGGAAACGCCTCCATCACCACCGGACCGATTTTTTTCTCGACATTGTCGCACAGCAAGGCGCGGGCGCGGTGCAGCCGCGTCTTTACGGTTTCCGGCCTGATCTTGAGAATCTCCGCGGTCTCCTCGACATTCATGCCTTCGACCACGCGGGTGATGAAGACGAGACGGAATGCCTCGGGCAATTCGTCGATCGCGTGCTCGACGACGTGCTGGATTTCGCGCTGGGCCATGGATTTTTCCGGATCGCTTGCGGCGGAGGAAAGCGGGAACTGGATGATCTGGGCTTCAAGTGTGCCTTCCGGCAGCGAGGACCATTCGACACCGGGTCGTCGGCGGCGCAGCCGGCCCAGCGCCTCGTTCATGGCGATCCGCGACAGCCATGTGGCAAGGCTCGAGTCGCCGCGAAAATCTGCAAGATGCGTAAACGCCCGGACGTAGGTTTCCTGCACGACGTCCTCGGCCTCGCTGTCATTGCGCAGGATGCCGCGGGCAAGCCGGTAGAGTCTTCGATTGTTCGCCGTGATGATGGCGCGAACGGCCGCCTCGTCGCGCCCGAGCGCGCGCCGGACCAGCTCGGTGTCGCCGCCGCCGGCGGGAGCAATTTTGGGGACTTTTGCCTGGCGCATGATGGGTCGCCTTCAATGTCGGATGTTACTACTCGTGGGTTGGATGCAGCAAAGCCAAATAGGTTCCCGGCCGACAGCTCCCAATCCCGCCAATCCATCGGGGTAATTGTCCATGTGCACCGTGTGGCCAGCGGAAACCGGTTCTCCCGGAACCGCCGATGACCTAAGCTTGTGACCCAAAGAGAAGCGTTGCTCGCAACAGGGAGGGTATCATGACGGACGACGGAATCTTCTTGCGAAATTCCTGGTATGTCGCGGCCTGGAATCACGAATTGATCGACGGCAGGAAGCTCGCTCGCACCATCCTGGAACGGCCGATCGTGCTCTATCGGGGCGCGAGCGGAAAGGTCGTCGCGCTCGATGATCGCTGTTGCCACCGCGCGGCCCCGCTCTCGATGGGCCGGATCGAAGGTGACGATATCAGGTGCATGTATCACGGCATGAAGTTCGATCCGGGCGGCAAGTGCATCCAGATCCCCGGTCAGGATATGATTCCGCCGAAGCTCGGCGTGCGAAGCTATCCGGTGGTCGAACGTTACAACCTGATCTTCATCTGGATGGGCGATGTTGAAAAAGCCGATCCCAACCTGATCGTCGATTATCCCCCTCTCGCCGACCCCAAATGGCGCGGCGCGCCCGGTTACATGCACTACAACGCCAACTGGCTTTTGATCGTCGATAATCTCAGCGACTTTGCCCATCTCGCCTTCGTGCATACCAACACGCTCGGAGGTTCCGAGGAGTATGCCTACAAGACCAAGCCGGTCGCGATCGAAAAACTGGAAGATGGTTTTCGCGTCGAGCGCTGGCACATGGGCGCCGAACCGCCGCCGTATCATCGAAAGGTGATTTCCAACAGAACCGACAAGATCGACCGCCGCAACATCGGCCGAATGCTCATTCCCGGCATCTTCCTGCTCGACACCATGTTCGCGCCCTCAGGCAAAGGCGCGGAGAAAGGCGTTCAGGTCGAGGGCACGCGGCAATATCGCAACGCCCAGTTCATGACGCCGGAGACGCGCAGCTCAACCCATTTCTTCTGGAACTATCTGCACGATTTCGACATCGACAATCCGAACATCTCGCTGTCGCTGCGAAATAGCCTCGAAGAGGCATTCATGGAGGACAAGGCGATCATCGAGGCGCAGCAGAAGGTGTTCGACGCCGACCCGAACTATCAGCTTCTGGCGATCGGCGCGGATGCGGCGCTGACATATTTCCGCTGGGCGCTATCACGGCGGATCGAAGCAGAGCGGAACGCCGCGCGCGCCGCGTGAGCCGAAAAGACAACGGCGGCCGTGAAGGCCGCCGGCCCTGTTTTGATTGACGTCCGCGGTTACTTCGCCGCGACCACCATGATCTCGACGAGATATTGAGGCGCCGCCAGCTTGGCCTCGACGGTAGCGCGCGCCGGCGTGTTGCCCTGCGACACCCAGGCATCCCACACCGCGTTCATCTCCGCAAAATTCTTCATGTCGGTGATGTAGATGTTGGTCGACAACAGCTTCGACTTGTCGGTGCCGGCTTTCGCCAGATGACCGTCGATGATCGAAAGAATCTCCTGGGTCTGCTTGGTGACGCTTTCGCCCTTGGCCTTGTTGGCGACCACGCCCGCGAGATAGACGGTGTTGCCGTGCACGACGACCTGGCTCATGCGCGGCCCGGTTTCAAAACGCTGGATGGTCATGGAGTTCTCCGGCTAGAATTGGCGGCCATTTCCTAGCCTACCGCGCCGTCCGGCGCCACTGCGTTTCAGGACGGTCCCGCAAGCACGTCCGCTTCCGCGTCAAGGAGCCTCTGGCGCAAAAGCTTTCAATTGGCTATCGTGCAAACTAAGGTTGCATTAGTCTCAACGCGTTCGATTGTTATATTGCGCCGGACTGAGCGAATGTTCCGGCTGCGGAATGTTTGATACTTGTCGATATTGAGCTCGCCGATTGACAGGTGGGTCGCGATCGCGGCTATCGAGTGCAAGGTGCCCGAAAGCCCGTCGATCCCTGGGGTCCACAAGGGGGCTAGCGATGTTGCAGCAACTGTTCACTCTGTTTCGCGACACGAAATGGATTACCGCAATAAGTCTTGTCCTTTCCCTGCTTCTCTATTTTCCGGCGCAAATTTGCGAACTGTATCGCGCGATACTCGCCGACAGAGATCTTGTCAGCCTGATTCTGTTCTACGTGCCGCTATTTGCGATCGGTCTTTTTGTTTGGTTCGGAGCCAATCAGGTCGCGCTCGAAAGCACGGCGCGCCAGCCGCGTCCTCGCGCCCAAGCGCTCCATACGGCCACGTGGCTCTGGCCCATCATTCTCGGCGAGTTGCCGCTCCTCGCAAGCGCGATCGGACAATATCAATCGATTCCGGCAAACCTCGAGAAGGTGACCGCCAACCTGGACAGCCAAAGCCTGTTGCCGGGGTCGGCATTTTACCAGTTTGACGAGATACTCGCCAAACAGGTTGGCGAAGGGCTGAAATGGAGTTCGCTATTCATTCTTGTGGTGGCACTTGTGACGGCCATTGTGCTGGCCGGCGTTGCCGTAAAGTTCCGGGCGGCTTTCTCACGGGCCAATCGCGTCTACTTCGTACGCTGGCGATGGCTCGGTATTACGATTGCTGCGATTGCGGCCATCACGTTCCTGTTCCTGTCCGTACCGGTCGTGATCCCGCAGCGGCTCGGAACCTTCACCCTGATCGCCCTGTTTGCCCTGCTCATCGTTGCATTCTGCATACATATCAGCCTGGCAACGATCCACTTCCGCTTTCCCTACTTCCCCATCATTTTCTTCCTGGTGCTGGTGTTTTCGTGGGCAGACTTGAACGACAACCACGAAATACGGCTTCTTGATCATCCTCCATCGCTTTCAACGCAAAGCGATGTCGCGACCGAATTCGCAAGGTGGTTCGAGACACGGGACGATATCAAGCAATACAAGGACGAGTACCCGGTCTACCTGGTGGCGGCGCAGGGTGGAGGCATTTATGCCGCCTACGAAACCGCAATCTTCCTCGCGCGAATGCAGGATCAGTGCCCGGCGTTTCGAAAGCATCTGTTTGCAATAAGCGGTGTATCGGGAGGCAGCGTCGGAGCCGCAGTTTTCGCATCTGTTCTGGATACGATGCCTGTCGAAAACTCCAGCGTCGCCTGCCCGAGCATATCGCGCTATTTCGAGCGCGCGAGCATCCTCAGCAAGCTGAGTTACGAGTCCGGGGTCACGGAAGGCTACGTGCGCGGCGTCCTGTCGCCAAAAAACGATCTGCTCTCGCCGCTTATTGGGGCGACGCTCTTCGGCGATTTCACACAACAATTTCTTCCCTTGAGGGTCGGATTCCTCGACAGGGCCCGCGCCCTGGAGTTCGCGCTTGAAAAGGCCGGAGCCGGCGACAAGGAACAAAGCCTGCTCTCGCAGGAGTACATGGCGCATTGGGCAAGTGGAAAGCAGCTTCCGGCCCTCGTCCTCAACGCGACCGATTCAGCGAGCGGAAGACGAGTCGTCTTTTCTCCGTTCACGTTCAGGACGAAGAGTGTCGCGGCGCAAATCGACTCGCTTATTCCATTCCAAACTCTCACTCCAACAGAGACGCAGCAATCGTTGAATCTCCGGTTGAGTACCGCCGCATTTGTCAGCGCGCGGTTCCCGTGGGTGTCTCCCGCCGCCACGATACCGGCGAAAGACGACTTTAGTCCTCCTGACATCAAGGAAACCCGACTGGTCGATGGCGGATATTTCGACAATTCCGGTGTCGAAACGGCCGTGGACCTCCTGCAGTCCCTTGAAGATCAGGTCGCCGGACTCAACAGTACCGTCGGCCGGCCGAAAGTGGCCTTGAAGTTGATTGTTCTGGGCGGCGGCCAATATCCGGTGCGCGATTCGTTTGCCCTCGGCGAGACGATGGAGCCGATCCGCGCTCTGCTGAGCACGCGCGAATCGCGCGCATACATTGCAATCAACAAGGCGTCCCGGATTCCTCAATTGCGCGATCGGACCTTTGAGCGCGTTGTCCAGGACAGCACCGAACAGGTGACCATAAAACCCATGCGGTTCGTGAGCCTGAAGAAGCATTTGTACGAGCTTCCGCTCGGCTGGGCGATGTCGCTGAAAACGCGGGAGATCATCGAAAATCAAAGTGGCCGTTTCTGGGATTGTGATCCCTCGAAAGAATTCACGCAAAACGACGAGGAAAGCGGATCGACCGCCGATTGCGTGCAACTGCTGATCGGATACGAGCTGAACGGGACGCTCGGCCCTGCGATCCAGGAATTGGCCGTTCAGCAACATTATTCGAAGATCATGAAGGTGCGGCCTCACGCAGAACCGAGGATGGACAAGCCCGCTATCGTCCGCTGCTTCGCGAACGCCAATTCGTCTATTCGGCTTCCGCAAGCGCGCCTGATGATCCGGCTGCTAAAGGAGTGGGACTATTATCCGAACGCAAAAGATCCGCGGATGCTGGCTTACGTCCTCGGTACTGCGTTCCACGAAACCAGTGATCTGAGAGTTTTCTCGGAGAATCTATCGTACAAGACGCCCGAGCGGATTCTTCAGGTTTTTGGCCATCAATTCGATTTGGCAGACAGGACGGCTGCGCTCGCGGAAGCGGCGCAATACGTGAATGCGCCGGAGAAGCTGGCCAATCGAGTCTACGGTCGGAGGAGTCTTGGCAACGACCAGCCGGGTGACGGATGGCGTTACCGCGGGCGTGGAATCCTTCCACTCACCGGAAAGGAGGATTACAGGATTCATCAAGCGATGGTGGGCGATCCGCTGGAGGATGATCCAGATTTGATGTACAACAGCGACGTCGCAACGCGTGTCCTTTTCTCGCATTTTCTCAAGAACCGTTCGCTCGATCCATATTTCACCGAAGGTCAGGATGCCAAGTGGGAGGAGGCGCGGGCAACCGTGTCCGGCGGGAAAGCGGAGGCTGTGCAGATTGCACAAAGGAGCAAGAAGATATTTGACTGCCTGCCGAAGTGACGAAGTTGTCTCAACGGGCTTCGTCATCGTGCGCGCGATGAGGCGCGTCGGCACCATGGACGGGGTAAATCCGGGGCATACTTGCCAATGAGTTGGCGCTGGTGCAATGCCGCCGTCACGGGAAGCGCTTGAAAAACGCCCAGATGGTTTCGGCGCCGTCGATGCCCTGATTTTGCGGACCTAAGAGAAAGTTCACCATGCGCGGAAAACGCGCATCGGGAAAACCACCGGGCATGCGGTGGCCGCCATCATTGACGCGGTAGAGCACGACGTCGCGCCCTGGCGGACAATTCGAAGCGATCAGCGTCACCGTGCTCTGGTCGGCCTTGTCGCGGTCTTCAAGATCAGCGACGCCGGCGTCCTTGGTTTCGCAGCCATTGACGCGCCGCCAGAACGCAAGCGTCTTTTCAGTCGACCAGAAACCGTCGGCCGCGAAATGGCTGGTGCCGCGTCCGCCCTGGTAGGGAACAAGCGGATCGGCGGTGCCGTTCATCATCAGAAACGGCACCGGGCGGGAGGGATGGCAGGCAGCTGCCGATTCATCGGTCAGGTTCATGATGACGCTGGCGGCCGCCGCGAACAGATCGGCGCGCGCGCAGATCATCGCCATTGTCATGGCCGCGCCATTGGAGAGTCCGGTGACATAGATGCGCTTGGGGTCGGCGACGCCGTCGGCGACGAATTCTTCGGCCAGCCTGACGATGAAGGCGGCGTCGTCGGTGCCGTCCGGCGGGGCCCGGCCGGCGCGCCGGTCGCTTCCTCGCAGATCGGCCCAGGCGCGATTGAGGCCATCGGGAAACACGACGCCGAAACCTTCGCGCTTTGCGACTTGCGGCCAGGAGGTGCGTTCCACTATGTCGGCGCCGGTCTGGGTGTTGCCGTGCAGGACGATGACCAGCGGCGCCGGCTTGGTTTCGGGAAGCTGCGCCGTGTAGGTTCGCGTCGCGCCGCCGATGTCGATGGTGTCGGCCAGCGCTGGATTGGCGCACCCAATGATCGCCGCAACAGATGCGAACCCAATCAGGTGTAACCATCGATTCATCGTCTCGACTTCCGCGTTGTCGATCACGCCACCGCCTTCGCCGCCGCGCGCCCGGCGTTCCTCCCCGAGAACAGGCAGCCGCCAAGAAAAGTGCCCTCCAGCGAGCGATAGCCGTGCATGCCGCCGCCGCCGAAACCGGCGGCTTCGCCGGCTGCATAGAGCCCGGGCATGGTCTGCCCGTGCTGGCCGAACACCCGGGAGTCCAGATCGGTCTCAAAACCGCCCAGCGTCTTGCGCGTCAGGATATTGAGTTTTACGGCGATCAGCGGCCCATGCGCGGGATCGAGGATGCGGTGCGGTTTGGCGGTGCGGATCAACCGGTCGCCGATATAGCGGCGCGCATTGTGGATGTTCATCACCTGCGTGTCCTTGACATAAGGATTTTCGATTTCGCGGTCGCGCGCCTCGATCTGCGCCTTCAGATGCTCGAGCCGCAGCAGATTGTCGCCGGCAAGCGCGTTCATGGCGCCGACAAGCTCCTCGATCGTGTCGCGCACGATGAAATCCGCGCCATTTTTCTTGAACGCCTCCACCGGCGCCGGCGCGCCCTTGTTGGTGGCGCGCCTGAGAGTCATTCGCCAGCTTTTTCCGGTCAGATCAGGGTTCTGCTCCGAGCCCGACAGCGCGAATTCCTTCTTGATGATGCTTTGCGTGAGCACGAACCACGAATAATCGTGGCCGGTGCTCATGATGTATTGCAGTTGGCCGAGCGTGTCGGAGCCTGGAAACAACGGCGAGGGCAGCCGCTGGCCCTTGGCGTCGAACCACATCGGTGACGGTCCCGGCAGAATGCGGATGCCGTGTCGCGGCCAGATCGGCGACCAATTTCTTAATCCCTCGACGTAGTGCCACATCCGGTCGCGGTTGATCAGCCGTGCGCCGGCGGCCTCCGTAATGCCGATCATCCGGCCGTCGACATGCTCGGGCACCCCGGAGATCAGGCTTTTGGGCGGCTCGCCAAGCCGCGGCGGCCAGTTCTTGCGGACCAGATCGTGATTGCCGCCGATGCCGCCGGAGGCGACGACCACAGCCTGGGCGCGAAGCGTGAACTCGCCGACAATATCACGCGAGGAGCTCTTGCCGCGCTCGACATTGGAAGGTTCGAGGATCGCGCCGGTTACGCCGTCGACGGTGCCGCCTGTGATCGAGAGCGCGTCGACCCGGTGGCGGAAGCGAAAGCTCAGATTGCCGTTTGCCTCCGCTTCGCGCGCGCGGCGCTCGAACGGTTCGACAACGCCGGGGCCGGTGCCCCAGGTGACGTGAAAGCGCGGCACCGAATTGCCGTGGCTCATCGCGTCATAGCCGCCGCGCTCGGCCCAGCCGACGATCGGAAAGATCCGATGGCCCATGGCGCGCAGCCAGTCGCGCTTCTCGCCGGCCGCGAACGCGACATAGGCTTCCGCCCAGCGCTTCGGCCAGAGGTCTTCGTCGCGATCGAAGCCCGCCGATCCCATCCAGTCCTGCAGCGCGAGATCGTGGCTGTCTTTGATGCCGAGCCGGCGCTGCTCGGGGCTGTTCACCAGGAACAGGCCGCCGAACGACCAGAATGCCTGGCCGCCAAGGCTCTGCTCGCCTTCCTGGTCGACCACGATGACATGCCTGCCGGCGTCGGCAATCTCGGCGGCGGCGACCAGGCCCGAAAGGCCTCCGCCGATCACGATCACGTCTGCATCGTCGGCCATTGCGCCCTCACCCAGCGGCGTCAATAGAAGCCCGCGGTCTCAAGCCACGTCAACGGCAAATGGCGCCTGGCTGTGGCCGCAGTACATCTAGGCGACGTTAACCTGTTCCAGTTCGGGACCTTTCGGGGTGCGGGGGTGCAGCGCGCCTGCAACACTTGATTTGAATTTGACTTGATATGTCTCGCCCGTCTGGACAAAAATCCGATCTCGCAACTACGCTGTTTGTGCATCACGGAAGACGATCAGATTTCGGTTTCGACAGGTTGAACTGGGGCAGGACATGAGATTTGTGACGGGGTTGCTCGCTGTGGTTGTGCTGCTGGCGGGAGTGGGGGCATGCAATGCGGTGGTCCGGATCGCGGATGACCGTGGCGGCAGGATCGGCACCTACGTCGACAAGTATCAGGGTCTGCGCTCCTCCGGCGAAACCATCATCATCGACGGTCTGTGCGCTTCGGCCTGCACCATCGTCCTCGGCGCCATCCCGCGCGACAAGATCTGCGTGACCTCGCATGCGATGCTCGGATTCCACGCGGCCTGGGATTTCGGCGCCAATGGCCGCGCCATCACCAATCCCGAGGCAACCCAGATGCTGTACTCGATGTATCCCTCGCCAGTCCGGCGCTGGATCGCCGCCCGCGGCGGGTTGACCCCGCACATGATCTTCCTGCGCGGCAAGCAGTTGCAGGCCCTGTACAAGCCCTGTTACCTCGACGCCCAGGCGTCGGTGGCCAAGACAGCGGTCTCGCACTAAACCCAAGGAAGCTCCGCGTGAAGTGATGGGCGCCCGCCGTCCGGCGCTTGCCCGGCAGCGCGACATTGCCTATCTCAACGTCATGGCGCAGCAGGTCACCTCGCAGCCCGAGATCTTGCCTCAATCCCGTTCATCGGGCGGGTCGGCGATCGCCTGGGCAATCACCCGGACCATGGCCGGCCTCGGCAGCTTCGCGCTGCTGGGCGCGCTAGCGCTCTGGTTCCACTACGGCACCGCGGTATTTTTCGAGATGGTCGCCTCCGGCGTCTCGGCCTGCTTCTGATCGAAAGAAGGACTTCAGAATGGACCGGACCACCCGCCCGCTGGTGATCGTCGCAGCTTTCGGCACAAGCCTGGTTTTCGGCCTTTTGCTGATGCTGTGGGCGCTTGGCGGGGTGCGGGGGGTCACGGCGCCGGCCGCGATCGGCGGGCCGTTCCAGCTGACCGATCAGGCCGGCGAGAGCGTGACCGAAAAGACCCTGCAGGGCCGCCCGACGCTGGTGTTCTTCGGCTTCACCCATTGCCCGGACGTCTGCCCGACCTCTCTGTTCGAGATTTCCGAAGTGCTGCGCGCGATGGGCACGGATGCCGATCGCGTCAACGCCTATTTCATCTCGGTCGATCCCGAGCGCGACTCGACGGCCGCGATGAAGGATTATCTGTCGAGCTTCGACCCGCATCTCAAGGGGCTGACCGGCGCTCCCGATGCGGTCGCCAAGGTCACGACCGAATACCGGGTCTACGCCAAGAAAGTCCCGTTGAAGGACGGCGACTACACCATGGACCACACCGCGCTGGTCTATCTGATGGACCGCGACGGCAAGTTCGTCGCGCCCTTCAACCTGAAGCGGACGCCCGAGGAAGCCGCGGCGGATTTGAGGCGGTATCTTTGATCGCGCTGGCCATATACCAACCCGCAAACGACCCTCGAATTATCGGCCGGATGGTCTATAAGGCCGTCTGATCCCGGACAATCGCCGTACAGATGGCCTTGTTACCAAAGAGAAAATTGCTTCGATCGCTGCTGCCTGCGGGGCTTATGGCGGCTTTCCTGCTGGCTGCGGCCGTGTCCTGCGATTCCGTGCGGGCACAGACCGTAGCAAAACCCGCTGAAGCCGCCCCGCAGGCGGTTCCCGGCTTCTGGGACCCGAGGCGGCGTCCGGACCGGCCTGACTTGTCGCGCATCACGGTGATCCGCTTCCTGACCGAGACGGATTATCCGCCGTTCAACTTTACCGGTGCCGACGGCAACCCGGCCGGCTTTAACGTCGATCTGGCGCGCTCGCTGTGCGAGGAGATCAAGGCCACCTGCACGGTCCAGATGCGCCGGTTCGAGACCTTGATCGACGCCATCGCGAGCAACCGGGGCGATGCCATCATCGCCTCGATGGCGGTGACGCCGCAGCTGCGCGCCAAGGTCGATTTCACGGATCCCTATTACCGCGCGCCGGCGCGGTTCGTGTCACGGCGCGATTCCGCGATGGCTGAAATTCGTCCCGAATATCTGGAAGGCAAGAAGGTCGGCGTCGTCGCCGGAAGCGCGCACGAGGCCTATCTGAAGGCGATGTTCACCGACGCCGAGATCCGCTCCTACGCCAATGACGACGCGGCGCGGCTGGCGTTGCGGCGCGGCGAGGTCGATTTCATCTTCGGCGATGCGATCTCGCTGGCGTTCTGGATCAACGGCACCGATTCCAGCGATTGCTGCGCCTTCTCGGGCGGACCGTTCGTCGAGAGCCGCTATTTCGGCGAAGGCATCGGCATCGCCGTGCGCAAGGGCAACGATCTGCTGCGGCAGGCGCTGAACTGGGCGCTCTTTAGAGTTTGGGAAAAAGGCCGCTACACCGATTTGTGGCTGCGCTATTTTTCGGTGAGCCCGTTCTGAACTCGTCATTGCGAGCGAAGCGAAGCAATCC
>JBATYU010000504.1:0-4035 GCA_049674245.1 Bradyrhizobium sp.
GTCGGCGCTGCAGTCGGTGCTGGCGGCGGCGTCTACACGCTCAACGACGGCCGCGCCTTCATTCAGCTCAAGCCCGCCAATCAGCGCGACCCGATCGACAAGGTGATCGCGCGGCTCCGGACCAACCTCGCCAAGATCCAGGGTATCACCCTTTATATGCAGCCCGCACAGGACATCACCATCGGCGCGCGGCTGAACAAGACCCAGTTTCAGTACACCTTGAACGACGCCGATCCCGGCGAGCTCGATCACTGGTCGAATCTTTTCTTCGAAAAGATCAGGGCGGTCCCCGGCATCACCGACGTCACTACCGACCAGCTCAATGCCGGGCCGATGCTCGACATCACCATCAAGCGCGACGTCGCCTCGAGCTACGGCATCCTGCCCTACACGATCGACAACACGCTCGACGACGCCTTCGGCCAGCGCATCGTCTCGACCATGTATACCACCCTGCAGCAGTACCATGTCATTCTGGAGGTCAACCCCAAATTCCAGTATGGGCCCGAAGCGCTCAACGGCATCTATGTCAAATCGTCGAGCGGACAGCAGGTACCGCTATCCACGCTAGTCGATTCGGTGGTGAAGGTCGCACCGCTGGTGATCAATCACCAGGGCCAGTTTCCGTCGGTGACGATCTCGTTCAATCTAGCGCCGGGCACCGCGATCGGCCAGGCAGTCAGCGGCATTCAGAAGGTTGAGAAAGAGCTGCACCCGCCGCTTTCGCTCCAAACCAGCTTTCAGGGCAACGCCCAGGCATTCGGAGCATCGCTGAAAAGCACCCCGATCCTGATCGTCGCCTCGCTTTTCGTCATCTATCTCATTCTCGGCGTGCTGTACGAGAGCCTGATCCATCCGATCACCATCATCTCGACGCTGCCCTCGGCCGGCATCGGCGCGCTGCTGTTGCTGATGGCGGTTCACGTCGATCTGAGCGTGATCGCGATCGTCGGCCTCATATTGCTCATCGGCATCGTCAAGAAGAACGGCATCATGCTGGTCGATTTCGCCCAGCAGGTCGAGCATAGCCACGGCCTGACCGCCGAGGAATCCATCTACCAGGCCTGCGTACTGCGCTTCCGGCCGATCCTGATGACCACGATGGCGGCGCTGCTCGGCGGCGTGCCGATGATGGTGGGCACGGGGGTCGGTTCTGAGATTCGCCAGCCGCTTGGCTACGCCATCGTCGGCGGCCTCGCGCTGTCGCAGATTCTTACGCTCTATACGACGCCGGTTGTCTATATCTACCTCGACCGGCTGCAGAGCTGGCTGTTCAAGGACAAGAAGCAGGCGGCCAGCCGCCAGGCCGAGCCGGCGCCCGCCGAATGAACATTCCTTGGGCCTGCTCCATGGCCTCGATGATCGCGCGAGCCGCATCTCATCGAGGCGAACCACTAAACTCAAATTTAGTGGTTCTCTATTTGGCCGCTGCCTAGTTTCCTTATTGAAGATTCAAAACTGATCCGGACCTCATGAACTCCCCTGCAGCAATCCACATCGTCAGCCCGGCTGAATTCGATCCGGGAACGGCGCAGACGCCGGGCTCCGAGCGTCGCGCCGCCATCGCGCCGGCGCTCGGCATCGCATCGGCGATCTGGGGTGGCCTGTTCGAGGTGGCACCGGGATCGCGGACGGGAATTCATCATCATGGAGAGCAGGAGACGATCGCCTACGTCCTCTCCGGCATCTGCGAAATACGCTGGGGGACAAAAGGAGAATTCGTCGCGCACGCAAAGACCGGCGATTTCATTCACGTCCCAGCTTTCCTGCCGCACATGGAAATCAACCCATCGAAACTGAAGCCGTTTCGATGGGTTGTCGTGCGGAGCACCGCAACACCCATCGTGATCAACCTTCCGGACGACACCTGGCCGTAAGCCGGTTGTCTTCCTGCGGGCAGCAGGACAACACCAGGCCGTAAGCCTGATGCCTTCCTGCAAATAGTCTTCACAGACCGCAAACATGGAGCAATCATGGACGAGCAAGAATCGATTGCTGACCCCAGCACAATTGAGATCACCCGCCGCACGGTGATCGAGACCGGGACTACCGCGCTGCTGTTGACCACGCTTCCGCGTGCAGCTCTTGCCACCGGTCCGGTCGACGACAATGAGCCGCCCTCACCTCCTGTGAAGGTCGAACTTCGGATCAATGGCCACCCCCATTCGCTGACGCTGGATCCCCGCACGACATTACTCGATGCCTTGCGGGAACGTCTCGCGCTGACCGGCTCGAAGAAGGGTTGCGATCACGGCCAATGCGGCGCCTGCACGGTGTTGATCGAGGGGCGCCGCATCAACTCCTGCCTGACGCTTGCGGTGATGCACGACGGCCAATCCGTCACCACGATCGAGGGGCTCGCCGAGGGCGAGAATTTGCATCCGCTGCAAACGGCTTTTGTCGACCATGACGGCTTTCAGTGCGGCTACTGCACCTCAGGCCAGATATGTTCCGCCATCGGAATGCTAGCCGAAAGCCGGCTGGGCATGCCGAGCTACGTGACCGAGAACCTGACGCAACCGGCCGCCGAACTCACCGATGCTGAGATTCGCGAGAGGATGAGCGGCAACATCTGTCGCTGCGCGGCCTACCCCAACATCGTGGCCGCCATCAAGCAAGCCGCGGGAATGCCGACATGAAAGCCTTTACCTACCAACGCGCCGGCTCGACCGTGCAAGCGGCGGCCGCCGCCGTCAAGCGCGGTGCGAAAATCATTGCCGGCGGCACCAATTTGCTCGACCTGATGAAATTGCAGGTCGAGACGCCATCTAGTCTGGTCGATATCAACCGCCTGCCACTCGACAAGATCGAAGAGACCCCCGATGGGGGCTTGCGTATCGGCGCGCTGGTTCGAAACAGCGATCTCGCCGCCGACTCGCGCGTGCGGCAGCGTTACGGCGTGCTCAGCCGTGCGTTGCTGGCGGGCGCCAGTCCGCAGTTGCGCAACAAGGCCACGACCGGCGGCAATCTACTGCAGCGAACCCGCTGCTACTATTTCTATGACATCACAAAGCCCTGCAACAAGCGCAACCCGGGCTCCGGCTGTGCGGCGCTTGCCGGCTTCAACCGCATTCACGCGATCCTCGGCACGAGCGAGCACTGCATTGCGACGCACCCATCGGATATGGCGGTGGCGATGCGGGCGCTCGATGCCAAGGTGGAGACGATCAATGACGGAGGCGACACCAAAATCATTGCAATCGCGGAGTTTCATCGTCTGCCGGGCAGAACTCCCGAGATCGAGACGTCGCTTCGGCCAGGCGAAATCATCACGGCGGTGACGCTGCCTCCACCGCCCCCGGGCGTACAGCTCTACCGCAAGGTTCGCGATCGCGCCTCCTATGCCTTTGCGCTGGTTTCGGTCGCCGCGATCGTCGATAGCACGCGCGGCCGGATCCGTTCGGCCCGGCTCGCGTTCGGCGGGTTGGCGCTTAAGCCCTGGCGATCGCCGCAGGCGGAGCAAAAGTTGGTTGACGCTCCTGCAGACACAACGACGTTCAATGCAGCCGCA
Source organism: Bradyrhizobium sp. (assembly GCA_049674245.1). Lineage (GTDB taxonomy): Bacteria > Pseudomonadota > Alphaproteobacteria > Rhizobiales > Xanthobacteraceae > Bradyrhizobium. The sequence continues at coordinate 3,512 of JBATYU010000504.1, forward strand.
AGTGCGGTTCTTGAAGGTGCGCGCGGATTCGGCGGCAACGATTTCAAGATACAACTGACGCGGCACACCCTGCACAGCGTGCTGGAAGAGATGACCCGGGTCTGAGGGAGAAGAACGCATGGAAATGAACTCACCCATCGGCCCAAATGCCCTCGATGCACAGGACATCGTCGGCAAGCCGCTCGACCGCGTGGACGGCCGATTGAAAGTCACCGGCGGTGCACGTTACGCCTATGAGATGCAGCAGGACGACGTGCTGTATGGCTTTGTGGTCGAAGCCTCGATCGGAAAAGGAACAATCCGATCGATCGATACGCGTGCTGCGGAGAAGGCGCCCGGCGTCGTGCTGGTTCTCACCCATCGCAACGCGCCGGCGCAGGGCACCGGCAATCACCGTGAAGCGCAGCCGGTGCTCACCGGGGTGCAAGTGACGCGCTACGGCCAGCCCGTCGCCTTCGTGGTCGCCGAAAGTTTTGAGCAGGCCAGAGCGGCTGCCTATCTCGTGGACGTAAAATACGATCGCG
>JBATYU010000505.1:0-4024 GCA_049674245.1 Bradyrhizobium sp.
GTTAAGGTATAGCGCGGGCGGGAAGGGCATTGTTACCTCCGGTTGAAAAGCTATATTACTGAACCGTCGCCTTTTCAAAAAAAGGCAGAAAATATGTTTAAATTTCTTAAAATCGCATTTCGAGTGATCTGGGCCGTTTGCATGATTGTCTCGTGCGTAACGTTCGGCGTCGTATATGGTTGGCAGCGGCACGGCTGGATGGGCGCCATTGCTCTCGGCTCCGTAGGCCTGGTCGCCGGAACATTCCTCGGTTATTCGCCCGAGTTCTTGCTTCAAATCTTGCACGTAATGTAGTGGTTTGTGGCTCCTACCGAGTCCCGGATGAGCGGAGCGGGAATTGATCGGCTGTAAAATCGGCCAAGGATTGGGCGGCTGACGTCCGCTTGTGGGCACATTTGAGACTTACCGAGGGATATTGAAAATGTCTGCTTATCGGGGAGGACCGGAAGTTTCCCGACCCTGATGGCGGCGGAAAAGATCGCCGAGACGATGCAAGTGAACGACGTCGTGGAGACCGGCGGGCCGCCGGTCGCGGCGAGTTGGGCGCTTTTGCGGCATGTCTACCGACATCGGTCACCATTTCTCGTTGCTGGCCTAAGCCGATACGATTGTCTATCCTGAAGCTCGGGGAAGGCAATGGGACGTCGCACTGGAGCAGGCGGTGGACAAAATAGGTCGCGAAGCCGCACGGCGATCACGCGAAAGCGCCGCAATGCGCCAAAGGCAGTGCGCGTCTTAAGCCCCGCGAAAACCGAAGTCGAAAGCCCGGCGGAAACGCAAGCCGCACAACTTGCCCTCGAACTTCAGGAAGCCAGGGAGCGGCAGGCCGCGACGGCCGAGGTCCTGAGCCTCATCGCCGACGCGCCGGCCGATCTCTTGCCGGTGTTCGACAGGATCGTCAAGAACGCCGCGCGGCTCTGCCAGAGCGTGCTGAGCGCCGTCTATCGCCGGGTTGGGGAGCATGTCCACCTGGTCGCGCACGATCGGTTCTCCCCGGAATCGGTGGCGGCGGTGCGGAAAGCCTATCCTGCCCCGCTCACCAGCGAAAACCTGATTTCGGTCGCAGTGCGCGAGCGGCGCGTCGTGCACGTGCCGGATGTGCTCGTCTCCGGCGGATACAGCGAACTGCAGCGAACATCGGGCTATCGCAGCATCCTTATCGTGCCCATGCTTCGCGACGAGGTCGCTATCGGCGCGATCGCTGTCATGCGGCTCGAGCCGCAATTGTTTCCCAAGGCGCAGGTCGAGCTCCTGAAAACCTTTGCCGGTCAGGCGGTGATCGCCATCGAGAACACGCGGCTGTTCACCGAGGTGCAGGAACGCACCCGGCAACTGTCCCAATCCCTTGAAGATTTGCGCGCCGCGCAGGACCGTCTCGTGCAGACCGAGAAGTCAGCCGCGCTGGGACGGCTGGTGGCGGGAGTAGCCCACGAGATCAACACCCCCGTCGGTACCAGCCTGACCGTCGCCTCGGCCTTCATCAACAAGACCAATCGATTTGAAGCCGATGTGGCGGGCGGCAACGTGCGCCGGTCGGTCCTGGCTGAATTCATCGTCGCAAGCCGCGAGGCGGCATCGCAGATCATGATCAATCTCGGCAACGCGGCCGACTTGATCCAGTCGTTCAAGCAGGTTGCGGCCGATCGCAACGTTTCGGATCGCAGACGCTTTGATCTCGGCCAGGTGACCGAACAGGTTGTCAAAGGACTAAGGTTCGGGCTGCGACGTCAAAATCTTAACGTCAGCGTCAAATGCGAGCCCAATCTCACCATGAACAGCTATCCCGGACCTTACGGCCAAGTGCTCACCAACCTGGTTCTCAATTCCGCGGCGCATGCCTTTCCAGACGGCGCACCAGGATCCGTCCACATTGCGGTGCAGGCGTCGGGCAACGACAATGTTGAAGTGCTGTTTTCAGACGACGGCTGCGGAATGAGCCCAGAGGTCAAGCGCCAAGTGTACGACCCGTTTTTCACAACCCGGCGCGACCAAGGCAGCACCGGCTTGGGATTGCACATCGTCCACAACATCGTGACCAATCGTTTGGGTGGTCGGATCAATTTGGAAACTAAACCTGGCGCGGGAACGAAAATCCAGATCATCGTGCCGCGCGAAGCGCCGTTGGAGTTTGCTGCAGAATAATGCGTGTCGAACGACCTGGCTTCGTGGCTCCGGATAGGCGATGCCCTGCGGTTGCCAAGCGGGCATGCGCTCGAAAAGCTCGCGCTGATCTACGCGTCGATGAAGTCGAACGCATCGCGCCAGCGCACCACGCGCGCGGTGGACGGCGAGGGAAAGTGCGCCGTGCACATCAGCGTGGACGTATCGCAGAAGCGGCCGAACATTTGGCGCCTCGATACTCCGGCTAACGCGGAATCGTAATCCGACATCATGCCGAGTTCAGGATAGCGGGCCTGCAGCGGCGAGTGGATCATGTCGCCGGTAATGACGGCATCGGAGCCAAGCTTGCCGACCTGCACCGAATAGTGGTCGATGGTGTGGCCGGGCGAAGGCATCAGCGTCACGAGGTCGTTGAACGCGTGCGCGCTCTTGACGATATCGACGCGATTGGCGGCCACGATCGGCAGCACGGAATCGGTAATCCACGGCAGGCCGCCGGATCGTCGTTCTGGCGCTTGGTCCAGTAGCTAAGCTCGCGGTCGGCGAAAACGTAGCGCGCCTTCGGGAAGGTCGGCACCCACCGGCCGTTCTCAAGCCGCGTGTTCCACCCGACGTGATCGGTGTGCAGATGCGTGCACATGACAAAATCGATATCGTTCACTCCAAATCCGCTCGCCGCGAGATTCTTCTCGTAGCGATCGGAATTCATCATGTGCCAGAAGCTGCGCGTCGGGCGCGGCTTGTGATTACCGACGCAACTGTCGATCATGATGGTGTGGTGAGGCGTCTTGACGATGTAGCTCTGGATGCAGAGCATCAGCTGATCGTTGGTATCGATGAACCTGGGCTGCAGCCACCCCCGGTTCGCGTCGAGAAGCTCTTTCGTCAGGGTCGGGAAAAATTGCAGCGCCTCGAAGAATGGACCCTCCTGTTCGACAATGCGGTGGATCGTGCAATTGCCGATTTCGATTCTGGCGGACAAGATGGGCCTCCGTCTTATTTTTGTTTGAGCATGATCTCTTCGGAAAACCGGTTTCCACTTTTCCGGATCATGCTCTAGCGACTGCCGGTCGCCAGATAGGCGTGCTCCAGCCGGCGCGGCAGATCGGCCTCGCTTGTTCTAGCCTCCAGCACGATCGAGCCGCGCGCGAGCGCATAGACGCGATCGGCCAGCGCGAGCGCCTTCTCGATCAACTGCTCGACCAGCAACACCGCGGTCCCGGCCTCGCGCAGCCGCTGCACCACCACCAGCACGCGGTCCACCAGGACCGGCGACAGGCCGGCCGAGGGCTCGTCCAGCATGAGCAGTCGCGGCCGTCGAACCAGGCCCTGCGCCACCGCCAGGATCTGCTGCTGGCCACCGGAGAGCGCAGCCGCGCGTTCGTGGCGTTTGGCGGCGATTTCGGGGAACAGGGCGAACACCTCCTCGACACGCACGGCACGCTCGCTGCGTGGCAGGTCGTAGGCCGCCAGCAACAGGTTGTCGAGCACGCTAAGCTGCGTAAACACGCGGTGTCCCTCGACGACATGCGAAAGCCCGCACCTGACGGTATCGCGCGGACTAAAGCCGGCGAGATCGCGCCCGGCGAACCGCACGCTTCCCTGCCAGGGCAGCAGTCCCGACACGGCGCGCAACAGCGTCGTTTTGCCGGCGCCGTTCGGACCAAGCAGCGCCACCACCTCGCCGGCGCCGACGCAAAGGTCGATGCCGCGCAGCACGCCGATCTTGCCGTAGCCGGAGGCGAGGCCGCTGATTTGGAGCAGGGGTTCAGGCGCCGAGATAGGCACTCACCACCTCCCGATGCGAGCGGATTTCCGCCGGCGTTCCGGCGGCCAGCACCTTGCCGAGATTGAGCACGGTGACGCGATCGCAGATGTCGAAGATCAGGTCGGCATGATGCTC